>NZ_JACLCT010000010.1:0-120711 GCF_014218915.1 Chryseobacterium sp. C2(2020) | reverse complement strand
TCTGCTCTGTAAAGATAATTCGTATTTACATATACTTTATTGCTCCTGTCGTAACTTGCAAAATCACTGAACTTAATGTATTTCGGAAGATTTAAAAAATTATAATCAATCTGAAGAATACCTTTATCCTTATGATCTTTCATATTTCCGTTCAGGTCGTAGGAAATCGTGTTTCCTGAAGTATCGGGATAACCTCTGTAATCTGTTGAGGAATCGGTAACGGAAGTCAGCCTGTTTCCGGTATAAATATATCCAAGATCATCAATATTAAATGCAGAAGCACCTTGCTGAGATTGCGCAGATCTTTTCAGATTGGAAATATTTCCGTTAAGATCATATTCCATCTTTTCGAAATATTCCTTTGCAGAAGGATTGGTGTCTTTCTGGTAAAATCCTGCCAGTAATCTATTCGCTCCATCATAAACATAGCCGTATCTTCTCAGGTTGTCTCCTGTGGTTGTCCCTGTTCTCCAGTCTACTTCCGCAATATTGCCGTTGTATTTCGGTTTTACTTTCAGAGTAGAAAAGTCTGTATTGGGCGTTTCAAGCCCTTCCACTTCACTGTATTTTACTTTGTATCCAAACAGTTTTCCGTTAAGATTTGCCGGATCATTGATCTTGGTCATCCATCCGCGGATATTGTAAGTGTAATCGATGCTTTGAAGATTATTTCCTACTTTCTTGTTCACAAGCTGGGACAGATCGTTGTAGGTGTTTTCGGCAAGCAGTTCTTCAGGATTATTGTCTACCTGATGATAATGTTTTACCAGCCTGTTCTGAGAATCGTATTCAAACGTTTCGGTAATCACTTTTTCAGTATCTGTACTTAATCTTTTATGATACGTTTTAGAAAGCTTGGGAACCCCCGCAAAATCCAGCTCGGTTTCGGTGTTGGTATATCCTCCGAGATGGTTGGTGCTTTTGGTGGCTATTGCTCTTCCCATCGAATCGTAATAGATGTAGGTTTTCGTCCAGTTGTTGTCTTCGATGTTTTTAACGTAGGTAGCGGTTAAAATACCTATCGTGGAAGCATCTTCACTGCTTCCCAGGGTCTGTTTCATCGTATGCTGTCCGAGAACCGTTGCCGGAACTGTCGGAGCTTCGGGAGGGTAGGTGTCGTAATAATTAACCGAAAGCAGGGTCATGCTTCCTGTAGGAAATGCCTGTTTGTCGTAGTATACGTCCAGCCCCTGCAGATTAAAGGAGGTGGAGGATCTTCTTTCCGTATTGTAGGCATTGGCAGTCATGCTGTTCAGGGCATTCTGCATTACCTGTCTCGATGCGGTGTTGGAGAAGAAACCGGTATACGCCACTCTTCCGAACTCATCATATTTGGTAAAAAGCCAGCCTTTGCTTCCGAAGCTGTTGTTTACTGTTCTCAGGATCGCATCCTGCGTGAGCACCAAACGGTCCTGTTTGTCGTACACCATCAGTTCCCATTCTTTTCCGGGCAGTCTTTTTTCAACCAGACGGTCTCTGCCGTCATACCGGTACTGGTAGCAGAGTTCGTTTAAAATCGCATCCGTAATCAGGTTACTGTTATCTGAAATCTGTTTTACCGCTTTCGGGGAAAGGACGAAAGCCAGCTGGCTGTACTCGTTGTACACATAATACGTGTCCACATTCTGTGCGCCGTCATTTCTGCGCACCAGAATCGTCTGTCCCTGTCCGTTTTTAAATTCCGTTACAGGGTTTCCGTCTTCATCGGTAACGGTATTTTTGTACAGTGTTGCGGCAGGATAATATCCCGAATTATCTGAAGAAACCGAAAGCGTGGAAACCGTAGTGGAAACATTGTTTACGGTACTGGTCGTTGTACTGGTGATAAATTTTTTCACCTCTGTTCCCAGATTGGTTTCGTACTTCAGCTTCTGGGTGTGTCCCGAGCTCATTTTCCATGGCTCTCCCGGGCTTGCCTGCTGCAATACCCTGTCCAGCGGGGAGTTTTCCATTTCCTTTTCAGAATACGCGTTGGAAACCCCGTAATAGGAGTTGGCAGCGGTTTCATCGGTAATTCCGGTGTGGATGGAGGAGTTCTGGGTGGCGGCGGGAACGGGAAGAATGTTTTTCACCTGTCTTCCGAAGCCGTCATAGGTAACGGGGGTTACCAGGTCTTTTCCGCCGGGTGTCGCTTTTACACTGATGATCTGCTTGGGTCTTCCCAGACCGTCAAAATAAGTGATGGTCTCGGATTTCCGGCTGCAGTCGTCATTCAGACAGCTCCGGGACTGTATGTAGTTTTCGTTCTGGGACTGTGCGAAGGACATCGCAGCAAAAACCAGCCCCAACAGGGAGAATGCTTTGGTTGTACTGTATTTTATCATGTTTGTGTTATGGTTTGTAGTTGTACTTGTTTTCAGACATTTTTTTGTTGATATAGCTTCCTGCGCTGTTTTTTCCTCTTACTCCTGTTTCTTTCAGCCTGTTTGCCGAATCGTAGGTGTAGGTCTGTCTTACTCCGGACGGAGGGGTGATGCTGGTTACCCCGATCAGCGGATCGTAGGTGTAGGTGGAGATCAGCTTTCCTGAAAGAGCCGACTGTTTTCTGAAGCTGTTCAGGGCATCGAGAAGAAGGCTTTCCTGTGCAGGATCTGCGGCATCATTGTCGGAAGCCGTTACAATCCCTGAAACCGGAACTGCGGAAGTCAGTTGGTCGTAAGTGATTCCCTCCACCTTGGCAATGGGCTGGGTTTTGTTATATCCCCAAACAAAGGCTACCGGAATTCCGTCTTTAGTGGTGTACTGAAGGATGTTTCCTTTTTCATCGTATTTGTCGTAGGTAACATCAGTAGATGAAGTACCGCTGAGTTTATCATACGATTTCTGGGATAACGGAAGCACGAGGTTTCCTGCCTGAGGCGTAGGAAGGGAAGCCGGGTACACCGTTTCTGTTTTGCCCAGTGTTTTGGTAACACCGCCAACGGTTTGCGTAACGGTGGTTTCCAATGGAATACCGATCATGTTTTTACTGATCATTAACTGGTTGTTTTTTTCGTGGGCGTACTGGTAATTTGTCTCTGTGATGCTGTTATCAGGGGTTGTGAGGGTTTGTTTGGTAAGTTGTTTTTCTATATTATTGTAATTATAATGTACATTTGTAACCAACTTTTTATAATTGGTATCATCAGTAACATCTATTGGAACATTTTCGAAATAGTCCGTTGTTTTAATTTGTTGCAGAGGATTAAAAAATGTAGAAACCTTAGTGAATCCGAACCACATATTGAAAAGAGCGGCGCCCGAAACAGTTCCTGAAGGATATGCTGTTGCCTGATAAATTTCATTACCCAATAGATTATAAATCGAGTTACCTTCTATACGTCCATATACGTTTTGAGTTTTTTTCTTCAGATATAAATTATTATCTGTACCTCTTGAGAAAACAAATACGTCGGTTATGTTTCCATTATACTGATTATAGGATCTTTTTCGCTGAATTTTTTGAATTACATTTTGAGTAATGCCTTGTAATTCGCCTACCATTCCTACATAAGCTGGTAAACCTTCATTAGGATTTCTTATTGTCATTAAAGCATTTTCATTTTCATGAATAAATTCTTTTTGCTCACCACCTTTTTCAAAATGTTCACCCCCATAGCTTATAGAAACGGTTGGGAAGTTATCTAAGCTATACGAAGGAACCAATTCAAACTCATTTGAAGTTACTGGTTCAGAGATAATTAATTTTTCATAGTTGAAAAAAGAATCTCCATTTGAAAAACAACCGGAAGAACCGTTAGGACCCTGCTGATCAGCTACAAACTGAGTGTATTTAGTAGTAGTAAAAGCTCCCGGCATATATGGATTTTCTGAGAGAATTTCTAAATTATCATAATTTTTTATATCTGTATAATAAATTCTTTTAATATTAGTAATAATACCTTGTTCATTCAGATCATATTGTTTTTTTAATCTCAACCCCACACCTTCATTT
Organism: Chryseobacterium sp. C2(2020); assembly: GCF_014218915.1. NCBI lineage: Bacteria > Pseudomonadati > Bacteroidota > Flavobacteriia > Flavobacteriales > Weeksellaceae > Chryseobacterium > Chryseobacterium sp. C2(2020). Next base: position 116,777 of record NZ_JACLCT010000010.1, on the reverse strand, counting down.
CTTTTAATTCCTGTTTGATAACGCACTGTAAAATCTGAAGTAAAATCTTGATAACTTCCTGTTATTTCTATAAAAAACTTATAATTTATATTCTTGTTTGCATTGAAGATAAATTCATGATTTAGATATCCTTCATTCTTTGGAAGAAATAAATTCTTTACCAGAATTTCTTCTTGAGTGGAAGTATTAATTATTTTAAACCGAATCTTCCCCTGTAATGCCGGGATTGCTGTAGGATTTATCATTGATAGTGTAATCTGAATATTAACAGGAGATAATCCGCTAGAATCACTGGGTTTTATATACAGCTCACTTCCATTCAAAGTTTTAAAATCAGAATTTACATTACTCCCCCCCTCAGTAGTTACACTTCCGGAGATTTGATTATATACAGCTTCCTTTATACCTTGAGATTCATATTCAAAAATTGTTTTTCCTTTGGTTGGATATGTAATCGATTTTAAAGTACCTTTTTTAGCAAACTGAAAATTTGCCCGCCGATCTGCCAATGCGGGATTGTCATAACTACCTCCTAATAAGATTAGATTCGGAACCAAAGTAGTATTCGCATATTTTCCGTTAAAGTATCCTAATACATCAATACTTTTACTTAATCTCGCAGGAATGTCTAAAGGATCATCATATTCTAATTTATACTCCCCTGCTAAATTTAATACATTATTATTAAAAGCAAAAGATTGAACTTTTTCCAAGAAAAATCTTTGATTTTGAGAATTTTGCAGTTTATCTATATATGAGAAATTAATTTGCTTTTTTAATACTTGATGATTATAAACCTGAATACCAATAAGCTTTCCATATTCCTGATTGTTAACAGATGTATAATTAAAAAGTATTTCCTGATTATTAAATTTTATACTTTTTATTTTCTTAGGATTCTGAATATTTAATGTATTAATTTTTGAAACATTACTAGTTGGGGGAGGAACTGAACAGGAATTGTTGGGCTGATATGCCGGAAAACTTGATTGAAAACCGTAAGACTGTGATTGAAATTCGGAAAGAGCCTGTAGTTTAGAGTTGTCTGTATAATATGTATATTCCATAGTATTATTTCCTGCCTCAACCTTATATAAATAAAAACTTGTTATACCACCAAAAGCAGGGTTATTTTTAATAAAAGTAGCGTCAACAAAATTACTGCCTCCGAAATAATATTTTATTCCATCTGGTGCTGTCAATACAAATTCATGTGTCATTGCAAAATTTCCCACAGATTGTATTTTGACACCTGCACCGTCTTCTAATATAACAGGCTGAAAATTACTATCCAAATAAAAACTTCCTGAGTAATTACCTACTGAAAAATTAAAAATATCCACTTCATTATCAATGTTTTCATTTTTCACTTTTACTGAAATAAATTCCGCTTCTGATGTACCTTCCTGAATATTTGAAATGTTTAAACTATTAATATTGCTTATAATAAATCTTTCACCACTTTCGTCTGGTAAATCATAAATCGTTCTGTTTATTATACCTCCTGTATCTAATATCCAACTAACACCTACAATATCAGAAATGTCATTAACCTTAACTCCTAACTTACTATATACTAAATCAATCTTTTGCTCGATTTCTCCATTACTGAAAGTATGTATGGGGATTCTCAGAGAAGGCATTCCTCTATACTCATTGATGGGAATATTTCCAAAATCTGTCTTAAAGCTTGATTCTGGTGAAGGAGGAATTACATTTGGGATCTTAATTTCTCCTCCATTTGCTCCTGTAGATATCAAAGACTGCGTCTCCTGACCATAAGCCCATTTACCAGTCAATGTTATAATACAAAATAAAATCTTATAATTAAAATTTATTCTCATTAGTTAATTATTTTTTAATCAATTTGGCATTCGCCGTTTTGTCATTGGTTTTCACTACCACCAGATATGCCCCCTGAATCAAAGGCTGGGTGTTGATTTTGGTGATCTTGTTTTTTGTTTTTACCGTTTCAAGCTTTCTTCCGCCCATATCGTATACCGCGATCTCAGCCTCAAACGCTCCTTCTCTCAAACCCTCAAACCCAAGCTCCACATACACAAAATCTGTTACCGGGTTCGGGTATATCTTAATATCCTGTTTTTCGATCAGCTGGTCAACCTGTTTGTCGCCCAGCTTCACGATCTTCCAGTTTTCTTTGCCTAATTCTTCTGCACTGGTTCCTGCGAGTACAATCGATCCGTCACGGTTCAGCTTTATATCAGATAACCGTTCCTCTTTTTTTCGGGATTCTCCCTTCACGTGCTTTCTCCACTGCTCATTTCCGTTCTGGTCGAGATACAGCATCCAGAAAGTCTCATCATCGTTTTCAATCCTGCCTTCTGCCTGTGTGTAACCGCCTAAGAGAATTCCCTTAGACTTCCCGCCTCCGTCTTCCTGCTTCCCGGCAATGACACTCATCCCCATCAGAACATCCCTGTTTTTAAAGCTGTAGGATTTCTGCCACTGCTCATTTCCGCTTAAATCAATAGCAACCAACCATAAATCGGTTCCGTCTTCAATACCCACCGATTTATTTCCCGATCTTTCCGATCTGGATTCTCCTCCGATCAGATAGCCTGTTGAAGTCAGTGCCAGTGTTCTTATATGATCGTCGCCTTTTCCTCCGAAATTCTTTTCCCATTCCACTTTTCCGTCTTTCGAAAGCTTAACGATCCAGTAATCGCCTTCACCAAAATTGTTGCTTGTTTTTGGTTGATAATTGATGGTTTTACTACTTACAGCCTCCGTCTTCCCGCTTCCTGCCAAAGCTGCGCTTCTGGAATAGATCCCTAACAAAGCTCCGCCGTCTTTGGTGGGAATCATTTTTTCCACTTCATCCAAGCCTTTTCCGCCTAAAATCAATTGGGATAGTTCCTTTCCGTTTTTATCCAGTCGTACTACCAAAACATCTTTGGAACCGTACCCCTTCATTTTCGGATCCTGAGTTTGTTTACCCTGAGCGGAGTCGAAGGGAAGGGTTGTATTTCCCGCGACAAAGAACCCCATATCCGTGGTCTGAATCACCACTCTTGCTTCTTCGTCCGCAGCACTGCCAATCGTTTTCTGCCATAATTCATCGCCAAATTCGTTGATGCGGATCAGCCAGAAATCGCTGCCGCCTTTAGAATCGTCTTTTTTATCCAGCCCTTTCCCTGAATAGCTGGAGCCCGCCAGAAGAAACCCTCCTTCCTGCGTATTAACCGTTGCCGACAAAAAGTCATGGTTTTTCCCAGAGAAATATTTTTCCCAGACCTCTTCGCCCTGCTGGTTCAGCTTAACCAGATGGAAATCGTAGCCGTTGTTCTGCTTTTGGTTACCAGTTGTTGGTTGACTGTTGTCAGAATGGATGCTGCTTCCGGTAATTAAATACTGTTGATCGATGGTTGTGGTGACCTGTGAAAGAAAGTCCTGCGTAGAAGACCGGATATCTTTCTGCCAGACCACTTCCTGAGCAGAAACGCTCAGAATACTGCACAGAGTGAGCATACTCATGCCGAGTTTTTTCATACTTAGTGTAATTTTAACGTTATTGTAAAGGTGAAATTAAGAAAGGGAATGCTTAGAAAAATAAGGAAACCCGCATTCTTAAAGAATAGATACTGAATTTGACAGAACCTGTCCGAAATTTATTTGTTTTAATCATGGCTTTTTAGTTTTTTTATGAGCTTTTAACAGCTTGTTTTTATTAATTTTTTATTCAGAATGGTAAAAAGAAAATCCTGTCTTTTTTACTTTTCTGCAAAATTACAAAGCATTAACGACAAAACATGTCGTTTTATTTTAAAGGATGCAATTTTTTTCAAAAAGGTTGGAAATCATGGTGAAAAAAATTTTTATGGGTGTGTTTTAATGTGCTCTTCGGCTCCGCTCAGCGCACGGTGGAGGGTTTGGTTTACAATGATCTGTTTAAAATGAAGTCGTATTGATGTGCGCTTCGGCTCCGCTCAGCGCACGGTGCGAGTTTTATTTACAATGATTTGTTTAAAATTTATCAGAAAAATAAATTTGAATCTGTTGTGCTTACATTACATTGCGTAAGTCTATCAAAATTTGGTCTTTTAGAAGATTAGCGGTTTTATTTATTCCAAATTGATAGCCTTACGCTTGTTTCGTTAAAAATTATATTACGAAAATATAGAAAAATTATAATGGTAATTTACTATATCATGCAGATTTTAAAAATATAAAATATAATTTTAATTTATGAAGGTTTTTTCTCCTGAGCCGGATTTCCTCCGCTATTTCCTTTGGAAGAATGTACCATTGCGATCAGATTTTCGAGCGTATATTCTGAAGCTTTCTGCTCTCCCTGAAATATAATTTTCCCCAGTTTTGCCACTTCGCTGATATAGGTATACAGTTCCTTATACAAAACCCTTTATTCTCAGAAGTAAATGCTTTTCTTTGCTGCTGTAAACTCGTCTGTTCATTGCTTTTAGCCGTTATTGCGGCAAATGCATTTTCTAAGACCGTTACCGTGTCTGCTTTCATTCCGTTTGAAATCAATACATCAGACTGTGAGGTAACCACATCTTTCAGCGCTTTTAAAGTCAGGAGGGTGCCCTCAAAATTTCTGTTCTTTATTTTTTTCAGGACATCGCTGGGCAGGGTGGTTTTTACATTGGCTTTTTTTACAACCAGATCCAGAAGTTTCATAGGCTTGTTAAGTTCATTGCCCAATACATACAGATCCTGTGTTGCCTGTTTCTGCTGTACAAGCAGTGCATCTCCGGTTTCTTTTGCCCTTACTGCGTCTGTTTTGTCCTGCATTGCTGCGAGATATGCTGAATTGAATAAATGATTGGCAGATTCAAAATTGTCTATATCCCTTGCTAAACTTCTTAGTAATGTGTCCGCGATCGGCACATACTCTTCCTTTTGTATTCCCATAGTGCTTTTTTATTAAAAATTTGAGCGATAAATATATTATTTTGTAATAATTTTTCCTGCATTTTTTCAGACAATTTTTGCAATAAAAACTTTTTTTCGCATATCTTTTTATTTTCATTAAAATACATTGTATAATTGATTTAAGGCTCTTTATTTTTTTCTTACAAAAGAGTTTTTTTTAGAAAGCTCAATGCCGTTTTATGATACTTCTTTCAATTTTTATTTTGGTTCACTATATTTTTATTCTGGTTCTCGGCATTTTTACTTTAGCACAGCATATTTTTAGTTCAGCGCAGTAGATTTTTATCATTGCTCACTACAATTTTGTTATTGCTCACTGTATTTTCGTCATTGCTCACTACATTTTCGTTGTTGCGCACTATGTTTTTGGTATACTGCAGTTGATTTAAATATTTTTCTGAAAAGGGTGATGAAATTTTAAATTGAGCTTTCAGAAAAGATGAATAAAAAGTAGTTTGTAACTGCAAAATTTATAACTTTAATTAATCATTACATTTTCTTTTTTTCCTTTATTTATAATATTTTAACTCTTATTTAGAAAGATTACAAACTGGGTTTTTGTGAGATTTCTCACTTTTTGATGTTGTTAACATTTCTTAATTTTGTGGAAAATCAAATTTAAACTTATATGGCAGGTTTAACGAGTTCTACGATAGGTAGAAAATATGCTATGGCATTATCAGCTCTGTTTTTGCTGATTTTTCTTATACTGCATTTGACGACCAATTTGTTATCAGTCCTAAACCGTGATGCATTCAATACCGCATCAGATTTCATGGGCTATAATCCTTTTGTGCAGTTCTTAATGCAGCCTATTCTTGGTTTTGCAGTCTTTTTCCATTTCATTATGGGATTTGTTCTTGAAATTAAGAATAACAAAGCACGTCCTGTGAAGTATGCAGCAAACAACGCTTCTGCAAATTCTTCATGGATGTCCAGAAATATGATTATTTCCGGATCTGTAGTGTTGGCTTTTCTGGCGCTTCACTTTTATGATTTCTGGTGGCATGAGATCAACTACAAGTATGTTGAGCAAATTACTCCGGATTCTGAACGTTTCTGGCCGGAACTTCACGAGAAGTTCGCAGATATCTGGAGAGTGGCTTTGTATGTAATTTCTTTCGTTTTACTAGGATTACATTTGGCTCACGGTTTCCAGTCTTCATTCCAGTCAATCGGGGCAAGACATCCAAAATATACGCCGGTAATTAAGGCTTTCGGAAAATGGTATTCTATCCTTATTCCTGCAGGTTTTATCATTATCGCAATTTATCACTTTGTAACTCAATAATATCAATATACTAATATGAGTAAATTAGATTCAAAAATTCCAGCGGGTCCTCTTAAGGATAAATGGAAAAATCATAAAGACCATATGAACCTTGTTGCACCAAACAACAGAGACAAGATTGATATTATTGTTGTAGGTACAGGTTTGGCAGGTGGTTCTGCAGCAGCTACTTTAGCTGAGCAGGGATATAATGTAAAAGCATTCTGCTATCAGGATTCTCCGAGAAGAGCACACTCTATTGCTGCTCAGGGAGGTATCAACGCAGCTAAAAACTATCAGGGAGACGGTGACTCTACGTACAGATTGTTCTATGATACCATTAAAGGGGGAGACTACAGAGCAAGAGAGGCAAACGTTTACAGATTGGCTGAAGTTTCTGCAAATATTATTGACCAGTGCGTTGCTCAGGGAGTTCCTTTCGGACGTGAGTACGGAGGTCAGTTAGATAACCGTTCATTCGGTGGGGTTCAGGTAAAGAGAACCTTCTACGCAAAAGGACAGACAGGTCAGCAGTTATTATTAGGTGCTTATTCTGCAATGAGCCGTCAGATCGGTAAAGGCAGAATTAAAATGTACAACCGTCATGAAATGATGGATCTTGTGATCGTAGACGGAAAAGCAAGAGGAATCATCGCAAGAAACCTTGTAACAGGTGAAATCGAAAGACACTCTGCACACGCAGTGGTTATTGCTTCAGGAGGATACGGAAACGTATATTTCCTTTCTACAAACGCAATGGGTTCCAACGTTTCTGCAGCATGGAAAATCCACAAAAAAGGAGCGTATTTCGCAAATCCTTGTTATGTACAGATTCACCCAACGTGTATTCCGGTTCACGGAACACAGCAGTCTAAGCTTACTTTGATGTCTGAATCTTTAAGAAACTCGGGAAGAATCTGGGTTCCTAAAAAGATTGAAGATGCACAAGCGATCAGAGCAGGAAAATTAAGACCTGAAAACATCAAAGAAGAAGACAGAGATTATTATCTGGAAAGAAGATATCCTGCATTCGGTAACCTTGTTCCTAGAGACGTTGCTTCAAGAGCGGCTAAGGAAAGATGTGATGCCGGATACGGAATCGAAAATAACGATACTCAGGAAGGTGTTTACCTTGATTTCTCTACAGAGATCATGAAAAAAGGTAGAGAAGCTGCTATTGAGAAACACATCAGCAATCCTACAGATCAGCAGATTTATGATTTGGGTAAAAAGTGGGTTGAGGAGAAATACGGTAACCTTTTCGTAATGTACGAAAAAATTACAGCAGACGATCCTTACAAAACTCCGATGAAGATTTATCCTGCGGTTCACTATACCATGGGTGGAGTTTGGGTAGATTACAATTTACAGTCTACTATTCCGGGATGTTTCGTTATCGGGGAAGCGAACTTCTCAGATCACGGAGCCAACAGATTGGGAGCTTCCGCTTTGATGCAGGGACTTGCAGACGGATACTTCGTACTTCCTTACACCATTGCAGATTATCTTTCTGCAGATATCAGAACAGGAGCTATTCCTACGGCTTCTTCCGCATTTGACGAAGCTGAAAAAGGAATTAAAGAAAAAATTGATTTCTTCTTAAATAATAAAGGAACCCATTCAGTAGATTATTTCCACAAGCAGTTAGGAAACATAATGTGGAATAAAGTAGGAATGGGAAGAACGCCAGAAGGTTTAAGAGAAGCCATCAGAGAAATTGAAGAAGTAAGAAACAATTTCTGGAAAGACGTAAAAGTTCCGGGAGATAACGACGGAATGAATACTGAGCTTGAAAAAGCGTTTAGAGTTGCCGATTTCTTAGAGCTTGGACAGTTAATGGCTATCGATGCATTGCACAGAAACGAATCTTGTGGAGGACATTTCCGTGAAGACCACTCAACTCCGGACGGAGAGGCTGAAAGAGATGACGAAAATTACAAATATGTAGGAGCTTGGGAATATCAGGGAAGCGATATCAACGCAGAAGTGTTGCATAAAGAAGAACTGATCTACGACAACATCGAAGTTAAAACAAGAAGTTACAAATAATCTCCAATCTTTTAAATATACAATTATGAGTGCAAAAAAAGGCTTACATCTTACGCTGAAAATTTGGAGACAAAAAAATAATAAATCTAAAGGTCAGTTTGAGACTTATAAAATATCGGATGTTTCTACAGATTCTTCATTTTTGGAAATGTTGGACATCCTTAACGAGAGTTTAATTAACGAAGGAAAAGAGCCGGTAGCTTTCGATCACGACTGTCGTGAAGGAATCTGCGGAATGTGTTCTCTTTACATCAACGGTAGAGCACACGGTCCGGATACAGGAATTACAACCTGCCAGCTTCACATGAGAATGTTCAAAGACGGTGAAACCATTGTTATCGAACCTTGGAGAAGTGCGGCTTTTCCGGTTATTAAAGACTTAATGGTAGACAGAAGCGCATTCGACAGAGTAATGGCTGCAGGTGGTTTCATTTCGGTGAATACTTCAGGTAATACTTTGGACGCCAATGCAATTCCGGTTCCTAAAGAAGATGCTGACAAAGCAATGGACGCTGCTGCCTGTATCGGATGCGGAGCTTGTGTGGCTACCTGTAAAAACGGATCTGCAATGCTTTTCGTAGGAGCTAAAGTTTCTCAGTACGCACTTTTACCGCAGGGTAGAGTAGAAGCAAAGAGAAGAGTGCTGAACATGGTAAAAGCTATGGACGAAGAAGGATTCGGAAACTGTTCCAACACAGGAGCTTGTGAAGTGGAATGTCCGAAAGGAATTTCTCTTGAAAACATTGCCCGAATGAACAGAGAATTTATCACAGCTTTTGCTGACAGAGGATAAAATCTATCGAGATAACATAAAAAATCGTCTCCTCACCGGATGGCGATTTTTTTTAGTTAAATCTTTCATAAAAGTAATATTTAATTGCTTTTAGTTTAATGAAAAAACTATTTTTGCGTAATTATAAAATTCAAAATGAAAAAATATCTTTTATTGTTTATCATCGCGGTTTTTGCGATGTCTTGCTCTAAAAAAGTAGAAGTAAAAGGAAAAATCACGGGAGGTTCTCCATTGGAGAGAATCGAATTAATAGAAGCTTCGGGAGTAGCTACTTTACCATTAATGAATATCGGGGTAAATAAAGACGGAACTTTCACAGGAAATTTCGATGCTCCGAAAAGCGGAATGTATCTTCTTTCTTACGGAGGAAAAAGAAATTTAATCTATCTTAAAGGAGGTCAGAAACTTGAAATTTCAGGAAATGCAATGACTTTCCCGACTGAATATGTGATTACAGGAGATGCGAAGAACAATAACGATTTCTTCATGGCTACCCAGAAATATCTTGCAACGTATGCTCAGACAGTTAATATGAATGAGCTGATGACGAAAGATGAAAAAACCTTCCTTAAGGGAATGGAAAAAGTTCAGGCAGATGTTAATAAAAACATCGATGAAAATGTTAAGAAGTTTAGTCCGGATAATGAAGTGGTTACGTGGAAGAAAAACGATCTTTCAACTACGTTGCTTACCATCCTGAACCAGTATGAAATGGGACATAAGCAAATGGGCAATCCTTCATTTAAAGTAACGAAAGCTTTTACAGATTTCACTAATAAGCTGGAAGAGAACAAAGATGTATTGGTAAAAGAACATCCTTTATACAGAGAATATCTTTTAACCAAAATGAGCCCTGATTTTCAGAAATATGCTCAGGCAAAAACTGCAGGGAAAACGGATGTTACCACTTCAGAATTATTCACAGAATATTTAAAGAAAAATCAAAAAGATCTTTCACAGACGGCTAAAGACTATTTATTGGCATTCGTAATGGCGCAGTCGGATATTCATCCGGGTTCACCTGAAAAAACAGTTGAGAAGATCAAAAAAATTATCGACGAAGATATTAAAGATGCTACCATTAAAGAAGATCTAAAGAAAATTCAGTTTGCCATCAACGGATTCAAAATTGGAGAACAGGCTCCTGAAGCTTCTTTGGTAAAAGCAGACGGAAAATCTTACAATCTTTCTGAAAATAAAGGAAAACCATATTTGTTATCTTTTTATGCTTCTTGGAATCCTTACATCGGAGAAGCTACCATTCCTGTATTGAAAGAAGTAGTGAATTTTTACAAATCTAAAATGAATTTTGTTTTTGTAAATGTTGACGATACAAAAGACCAGTTTGTGAAAACAAGCAGCTCTTTACTAAAAGGAATTACCGGAACTAATGTTTACTGTGAAAACGGATTAAATTCTGATATTGCTAAAAAATACGGAGTTTACGGATTTAAGTTGCCTTGCTTTATCGTGGTAGATAAAGACGGTAAAATTGCAAGCAAACCGTTCTTCAACTTAGGAGATCCGGAATTGGTGACGGTTTTAGACAAGCAAACAGGTCTTTCCGCTCCAAAGGTAAATCCTAACGTTCAGTTACAACCGGGATTAGGAATGGATCCTGCGGTGGTTGCGGCTCAGCAGCAGCAAGCAGCACAACAGGCTCCTCAGCAACAGGCAAATCCTCAGCCGGCTCAGACGAAATAATTTAAATTGAGTACAGATATAAACCTTATCTTCGGATAAGGTTTTTTTTATTGTATTTTTGCAGATTGAAACTTAAAAGTTTCATTAGGAAAATAGAAAATTGTACAATGAGCAGAAAGAATAAGAAAAATTTAATTCTTGAAAATATAAAACTCTTAAATGCAGGAGCTAAAGGAGTGGCAATAGGAAGAACGGAAGAAGGGAAAACCGTAATGGTTTCCGGAGCAATTCCGGGAGATGTGGTGAATGTAAGAGTGAAAAAAGCAAAGTCCAAATACTACGAAGGTGAAGCTTTGGAAGTTCTTGAAAAATCGCCTTACAGAGTAGAGCCGAAATGTGTTCATTTCGGAGTTTGCGGAGGCTGCAAATGGCAGAATATGAGCTATGAAAAGCAGCTCGCTTTCAAACAGGAAGAAGTGTATAATAATATTAAACGAATCGGAGGAATTGAAAATTTTGAGACCGTTCCGATTTTAGGTTCGGAAGAACAGTATTTTTACCGAAATAAAATGGAGTTTTCTTTCTCCAATTCCCGTTGGCTTACCCAATACGAGATCAGTTCCGAAGAAAATTTCGGCAGCAGAGATGCTTTAGGGTTTCATATTCCGGGGATGTGGAGCAAAATTCTTGATCTTAAAGAATGTTTCCTTCAGGAAGATCCTTCAAACGCGATCCGATTGGCAGTGAAACAGTATGCTGTAAATGAAGGTTTAGACTTCTTTGATGTTCGCAATCACGAAGGTTTTTTAAGAACTTTAATGATGAGACAGAACTCAAAAGGCGAATGGATGGTTCTTTTCCAGCTTTTCAGGGAAGAAAAAGAAAACAGAGAAAAACTTTTCAGCTTTTTGCTTGAAAAATTCCCGCAGATCAAGACTTTGGTCTACGCGATTAATCCGAAAGCCAACGATTCTATTTACGATCTGGATATCAATGTGTATTTCGGGGAAGGTTATTTAATGGAAGAAATGGATGGTTTAAAGTTTAAAATCGGTCCAAAATCATTCTTTCAGACCAACTACAAACAGGCGCTGGAATTATACAGAAAAACGCTTGAATTTGCAGATTTAAAAGGAGATGAAGTAGTTTATGACCTTTATACAGGTACAGGAACAATTGCTCAGTATGTAGCCAGAAATGCAAAGCAGGTCATCGGAATAGAATCTGTACAGGAAGCCATAGATGCAGCCATTGAACACGCAGAACTGAACGGTCTTACGAATACAACGTTCTATTGCGGAGATATGAAAGACATTTTCAATGACGATTTCCTTGCAAATCATCCTAAAGCAGATGTTCTCATCACGGATCCTCCAAGAGACGGAATGCACCAGAAAGTGGTTGAGCAGATTTTAAAACTTTCTCCTGAAAAAGTAGTTTACGTAAGCTGTAATTCTGCTACACAGGCAAGAGATTTAGCCTTAATGAAAGAACAGTATGATGTGGTAAAGATTTTACCGGTGGATATGTTCCCGCAGACGCATCATGTAGAAAATATTGCTTTGCTGATTAAGAAATAATTTAATTACTTTTGAAGGAATCAAATCTTAAGATGAAATGCCGGATTTGCCCGGTAAAGTAAAACAAAATGTTCAGATGAAATATTTTAAATTTTTAATCGCCGTTTCTTTTATCAGTCTGCTTTTTTCATGTGGCGGCGATAATGATATCTGTGAAAGCGGGGAAGGAACTCCACGAATGAAAGTTTCTTTTAAAACACAGGCAACCGATAAGGAAAAAACACTGGATTCTCTGTATGTAGCAGTAGATTATGGCTCCGGAAAAGTACAGTTGGGAGGACAGGCTAATATTACATCAAGAGTTATTCCTTTAAGAGTAGACAATTCTGCATATACAGATATTTATTTCAGAATTACCAACAAAGGTTCTGAATCTAAAGTAAGAGTAAACTACACTACGAAATCTGCATATGTTTCTCCGGGTTGCGGAATAAAGCTTACCTACGAAAATTTAAATTCAGTATTAGATCCAACGACAACCACTCCGGTAAAAGAAATCCAGGCCGGACAAAATTTTATAGAGAATGAAGACAAGACTAATCTTTTCCTTCTTTTTTAGTATAATCAGTCTTCTGGGTTTTGCTCAGGAGAAAAAAGAAAAGGAAACTGCAAAGGAAAAATGGAAATATGAACCGAATTTCATGATCGGTTTTGATGTTCTGAATACAGGGGTTTCTTTCTTTTCAGACAGAAAGCTGTATCAGGGTTTTGTATCTTCAAAGCTGAAAGATAATCTTCATGCCATAGCAGAAGCCGGTTTTGAATCTAATATTTACCAGAAAAACGGTTATGACGGAAAAGCAAACGGTCCTTTCGTGAAGATCGGAGCCTTTTATATGCTGGCAAAAGACCTTGAAAATGAATTCAATGGTTTCTATGCGGGTGGAAAAGTAGCCGGTTCATTTTATAAGCAGGAATATATGGCAGTTCCGGTTCGTGGTTACGGTGGAAGCAGTTCTGCAATATCCTTTCCTTCTTCTACACAGTCATCCTATTGGCTGGAAGGAACACTGGGAGGAAGAGTGCAGCTTTTTGAAACTAATTTCTACATTGATGTCAATCTTCAGCCGAGATATTTGGTATACACCACAAAACAAGATGAAATCCAGCCTATGATCGTTCCGGGATTCGGAAGAAGCTCTTCTAAATTCGGAATGGGCTTCGCTTGGAATCTTGCCTATAAGTTTTAGCGGGTTTTCGGTATTTTGATAACAGATTTAGATTTTCCTTTTAACACAATATAAAGTCCCTCCAATTCTTTTGGGGGGATTCCTGCATCAAATCCTGCTGAATTGTAAGTGTTTCCATTTGCAGTAACAGTAATGGAAGAAGCCAAAGCTCCGTCTGAAAATCTTCTGGTTGTTGAAGATTCATATGTGGATATTTTCGGAAGATCCAACAGATTTACTTGTTTGGAAATGTTTTCCCAATCCGTTGCGGTAATTTGTGATGTTGAAGTGTTTCCGTTAAGATAGGTAGTTACCGCATCTTTTGTGAAAGTAATTAAACGGTTTGTTCCTCTGGTCTGCTCTCTTAATTCTATCTTTTCGATTTTATTGTATTTTTCAATTATTGTTGAATTATGTACTGTATTTTTGTAATTATTTTGTGAAATACATTTAATATTTAAAAAACAGTAAATTATTAAAAATAGAGTATTACCTTTCATTTTAGTTTTATTTATGTTAAAATTCGTTTTTTATTATGATTGTATTAAAAAATGTACCACAAATTGATATATTTGTACATTAATTAATATTTCTAATATATGAATTTTAAAATTACTTTTAGAGTATCTCTTTTATTATTTGTATTGGTAGGCTATTCAATCTTTGCTCAAAAACAAAAAATTCAGGGGCAGGAAAAGATCGTATTTGGCAAAACATATACAATAGATGATTTAAAGAAAATGAATGGGGTTATTAGATGTGCATCCACAGAGTATGAAGCTATGTTGCAGAGAAATGATCCTAAAAGAATGAATGAAGCTCAGTTTGAAGCTTGGTTGGCGCCATTAATTGAGAATTCAAAAACTAACAAATCTCAAAATGGTGGAATTATTACGATTCCTGTTGTAGTACACGTAATCCATAGCGGACAGGCTTTAGGAGTTGCTCCAAATATTACTGATAATCAGGTTAAGTCTCAGATTACGGTAATGAATAATGATTACAGAAGAATGGCAGGTACACCCGGATTTAATTCAAATGCAGTTGGAGCCGATACGATGATTCAGTTTGCTTTGGCAAAAGTAGATCCTAATGGTAATCCTACTGATGGTATAGATCGTGTAAATCTTTGTCAGGCATCTTGGGCAACGTCTGCTATTGATGATTATGTAAAGCCATTAACGATCTGGGATCCCACAAAATATATGAATATGTGGAGTGTGAACTTTGCGGATACAGGTCTTTTAGGATATGCGCAATTTCCTTCATCTTCGGGTTTAGGGGGGTTAGAAGTCAACGGAGGTTATGCAAATACAGACGGCGTGGTTGCTAACTATGCAACATTTGGAAGCAGTGATTATACTGATGGAACTTTTCTTTTAGCAGCTCCATATGATAAAGGAAGAACAATGACTCATGAAGTTGGTCACTTTTTAGGATTAAGACACATCTGGGGAGATGATGATGGTACTGATCCAAATGGATTAGCATGTGCAACTGACTATTGTAATGATACACCCCCTGCACATACTTCAAATGGTAGTTGTGTTACTCCAATTGCAAGCTGTACTTCTGGTCTTTATGAAATGGTAGAAAACTATATGGATTATACTACAGATACTTGTATGAATATCTTTACAATTAACCAGAAAGATAGAATTACAGCAGTAATGAATAATTCTCCGAGAAGAATGGAATTGAAAACTTCTACTGCCGATCAGGCAATTCCTTTATTTGCTAATGATGGAGAACTGAAAGGAGAAAGAAGCTGTAGTGAAACTTCTTGTGGAACCGTTTCAAATGTAACAGTACAATATATGTTGTATAACAGAGGTACGAATGCCTTAACTTCAGCGGTAATCTCTTACTCTGTTAATGGAGGAGCTTTACAAACATACAACTGGACAGGAAATTTAGCTCAGGATAAATATACTATAATTAGCTTACCTACGGGTGCATCACAGGGTAGTATTACCGCTCAGATCACTTCTGTTAATGGAACTGCTGACCAAAGAGCAGGGAATAATTCTTCTACTGTTGTCATAGGAAATTCAGTTCCGGTAGCTAGTACTAATTTTACGTTTGAATTACAGAGAGACTTTTGGGGATCAGAAACAACGTGGGATTTAAAAAATAGTGCTGGAACCGTACTATATAGTGGTGCAGCTACAGCTGATACCTATCCAAATATGCCTTCTCTATTCACTCAAAGTTGGGTACTTCCTTTGAATGATTGCTATACTTTTACAATTAATGATGATTATGGAGATGGGATTTATGATTTAGGTGGAAGTTACAGAGTGCTTAACTCAGCAGGTGTTGTTGTGGTTTCTGGTAACACTTTTACTTACTCACAGCAAAGAACATTTAAAGTTATCCCTAATTTAGTTTTAGCAACAAACGAAGTGAAGAATAAAGATTCATTCGCAGTTTATCCTAATCCTGCAAATGATGTGTTAAATGTTACTAAAGTTTCAGGTAAAGCTAAATTTGAAATTTATAATGCGGTAGGGCAATTAGTGAAAGCCGGAAATATTGATAACAATCAGGTGAGAGTTTCTGAATTAGTTAAAGGAACCTACATCATTACAATAAAAGATGGTAATATCTCTGAGAATATTAAATTTATTAAAAAATAAATAGTCATTACATTATTTATAGAAAGCTCTGAAATTTATTTCAGGGCTTTTTTGTTATTAGTTAGGAATTTTTTTGTTTTTGGTCTGTTGTTTTTATAAATAAGCTTCTTTTTTTAAATATTTTTATTTAAAATATTTACATTTGCAAATATTAAATAATTTATATGCGAAAATCTACTACTTTTAAAGCTTTATTTTTATTATCTTCTTTTTTTGCCGCAGATTTAGTGGCTCAAAATGTTACTAAAAGAAAAGCTGATTTTAGCGTTGAAAAATCACCATCTGAACTTGCGAAATCTTATGGATTTGATAGGTGTTCAACAACTGAATACGAAGAATTTCTACAAAAGACATTTCCGGGAAGAATGACTGTAGAACAGTTTGAATCCTGGTTAGCTCCCTTAGTGGAAAAAGCTAAAGCAAATAAATCCCAAAACGGAAATATTATAACCATTCCTGTTGTGGTACACGTTATTCATAGTGGCCAGAATTTAGGAGTAGCGCCAAATATCGTTGATGAACAGGTAATGTCTCAGATAACAGTAATGAATAATGATTTCAGAAGATTGGCTGGAACTCCGGGATTCAATACCAATGCTGTTGGAGCAGATACCATGATTCAGTTCGCTTTAGCCAAAGTAGATCCCAATGGAAATCCTACCAATGGGATTGATCGTGTAAATTTGTGTCAGGCTACATGGTCTCAGGCGGAAATCAATTCATTTGTAAAACCTGAAACAATTTGGGATCCTACCCAATATATGAATATGTGGAGTGTAAGTTTCACAAGTTCTACATTATTAGGATATGCGCAGTTTCCATCAAACTCTAATTTAGGAGGTTTAAGCACTATTGGAGGTGAGGCTTATACCGATGGGGTGGTTGCTAATTATGCCACATTTGGAAGCAGTGATTATAATGTGAATAACTCTTTCCTGCTTGGAGCTCCTTATGATAAAGGAAGAACAATGACGCATGAAGTGGGACACTTTTTGGGATTGAGACACATATGGGGAGATAATGCTTCTTGTGTTGTGAATGCTACAGACAGCAATAAAGACTATTGTCCGGATACACCCGCTGCAAGTGCTCCCAATTACAATTGTGTAACAGTAGATTCTTGCCCTTCTGCGGCTGGAAACGATATGATTCAGAATTATATGGATTATACAACAGATACCTGTATGAACGTATTTACAGTCAATCAGAAAGACAGGATAACTGCGGTTATGAATAATTCTCCAAGGAGAGTGGAGTTGAAAACTTCTACCAAAGATATAGCTATTCCATTATTTGCAAATGATGCGGAAGTAAAACTTGAAAGGGAATGTAATACAGTAGATTGTTCCAGTGTTACTCAGGCTCCAAAAATTTCCTTATACAACAGAGGAACTAGTACAATGACTTCTGCGGTAATAACCTATACCCTGAACGGAAATGTTCAGACATTTAACTGGAGCGGAAGTTTAGCTCAGGATAAATATGCAATCATTACACTTCCTATGAGTTCTACAGCTTTGGGAGGACAGCTAAACATTAATGTAACCTCTGTAAATGGAGCAGTAGACCAAAGAACATCCAACAGTAATGTAACAGTAAACTATCTTGGAGCTCCTGCAAGAATGGATACTAATGTCGTGTTTAATCTTCAACTGGACAATTACGGAAGTGAAACTTCATGGACGCTGACTAATAGTTCGGGAACGGTTATTTACAGCAGTCCCGCAGTTGGATATACAGATTCCGGTGCAAATCTTCCGGCGCTGATTAGTGAAAACTGGACATTAAATCCAAATGAATGCTATACATTTACAATTAACGATTCTTATGGGGACGGACTTTATCCTTACGGAGGATATTATAATATCAAAACTCAGGGTGGGGTAACTTTGCTTTCAGGATCGCACTTCAGTTCTACACAAAGCAGATTTTTAAAGTCGCAGGTTTTATCAACCAGTGATGTAGTAAACCCTAAAAATAATATTCAGATTTATCCAAATCCTACATCAGATATTTTAAATATTACAAAGGTTTCAGATAAAGCGACTTATAAAATTTATGGAGCAACTGGACAATTGGTAAAACAAGGAAATATCAATAATGGGCAGATTAATGTTTCTGAATTAATTAAAGGAGGTTATGTAATTACTGTTGAAGAAAAAGGAGAAGAATCTTTCAATTCTAAATTCATTAAGAAGTAATTTAATTAAATTTCAATGATAGAAATCCTCAGGTTTTTTACCTGAGGATTTTTTGTTTTTTTTACTTAAATATATATTTTGCAGGGGTTATATTTGTAAACATTTATTACAGCAGCTATAATAACTGAAGTTTTTTAATTTCTCATATATTATTTATTTGTTTACTTATTCCCAATGCTTTGAATTGAATTGTTGAAAAGTCTGTATAAAAAAAATAGAAATATTTTTAATTTAATAATTAAATTTGTTTAGATTTGTATAATTAATATATTGAGAAAGTTATGAAGAAAAATTTTACTTCTTTCTTTTTCCTCTTTTTGTTTGCGATTACCAGTGCACAATGGAGTCCCACTACATTTCGAGGGGAAAAAGCCAGAGCTAGTTCTGATATTAAGAACTATTACTCTTTGGACATTTCTCTGCTAAAGTCTCAATTGGCGAAAGCTCAGGAAACGGGAAAAAATGCAAAACCCGTCACGATTTCTTTGCCAACTTTAGATGGGAAAATTGAAAAATTTGCCGTTTACAGCTTCCCTGTGGTCGTAAAAGAACTGGCAGATCAGTATCAGTTAGGATCTTATGTAGGAGTCGGGGTAGATGATCCCGGCAAATATCTGAGATTCAGTTTAGCACCCGATGATTTTCAGTCGATGATCATTAAGGATGGTAAATATGAATTTATAGAACCTGCTGATAAAAACAAAACAGTTTATGGTGTGCATCCAAAAACTGATAAAAGCAATGAAGGTTTTCTTTGCTCTATGAACGAAGACAGACTATCCAAACAAGAGATAGCCAACCTTTATGCAGAGGGAAAATCATTTGCCAATCAGACAACAAATTTTGCTAAGTCATCCGACAAAAAGTACAGAACGATGAGACTGGCAATGTCTGTAACAGGTGAATATACGCAGTACTTCGGCGGTACCGTTGCTAATGCTTTAACAGCAATCAATGCAACACTAACCAGAGTAAATGGGGTATTTGAAAAAGATTTTGCTTTACACCTTAATTTACAGAATTTTCCAAACGTAATTTATACCAATGCTGCAACAGATCCTTATTCGCCTGCAGCCCAGATGAATAACTGGAATTTGGAACTTCAGCAAACACTTACTGCTAACGTTGGGAATGCCAACTACGATATCGGTCACCTATTTGGTGCTTCCGGTGGTGGAGGTAATGCAGGATGTATAGGATGTATTTGTGTAGATCCTACAGGTCCCACTTCTCAGCAGAAAGGATCAGGATATACTTCTCCTGCGGATGGTATTCCTCAGGGAGATAATTTTGATATAGATTATGTAGCCCACGAGATAGGTCATCAATTGGGTGCAAATCATACATTCTCCCATGGTTTGGAAACAGCCGGAGTAAACGTTGAGCCGGGATCCGGGTCAACAATTATGGGATATGCAGGAATCACAGGAGCAAATACTGATGTTCAGGCTCACTCTGATCCTTACTTCCATGCAGTAAGCATTACTCAGGTACAGAACAGATTAATCAGCAGAACGTGTGATGTTGAAACTCCAATTACAAACAACCCTCCTGTAATTGCACCACTGCCTACTTATAATATTCCTAAAGGAACAGCATTTGTTTTAACAGCTTCTGCTACAGATGCTGAAAATGATCCGATGACATATTGTTGGGAACAAGTAGATAACGCCAGTGTAACAATTAATAAGAATAACTTAGGAACTACTGCAAGTGGTGCTACGTTCAGATCATTTAATCCAACGACAAGCCCAACAAGATATTTCCCTAAATTATCTTCTGTATTGGCTGGAGTTTTAAACAACTCTAACAATGGATGGGAATCTGTTTCCACTATTGCAAGAACAACGAATTTCAGAGTAACGGTAAGAGATAATAATCCGGTTCCTACTCAACAGCAAACCGAGTTTGCCAATCAGCAGATTATTGTTGGAAATGACGGTCCGTTTAAAGTAACGACAACCAATGCCTATAATAATGGTGCAACAAACGTAACTTGGGACGTAGTTAATACCACCGCTGCTCCATACAATGTCGCGAATGTAAAAATTGATTACACCACAGATAACGGAGTAACATGGACAGTAGCGGTAGCTTCAACGCCAAACGATGGTAGTGAATCTCTTAACTTAACGGGACTTACTGTGGGAGGAACAGTTAAGATCAGAGTTAGTTCAATAGGAAATGTATTCTATGCCATCGGAAGTGCAACAGTAACTTCTTTACTTACTTGTACAGGAGCAGCTCCTACAGGTATTGTTGTTTCTGCGATTACGCAGACTACAGCTACAGTTACCTGGGCAGCTACGACGAACTCCACTTATGTAGTTCGTTACCGTCCGGTAGGAAGTACAACTTGGATCACAGTGAATGCTGCAACAAACTCAATAAACCTTACAGGTCTTACTGATGGTATTCAATATGAAGTTCAGGTTTCTACAGTTTGTAATGGAGTACAGGGACCATTCTCTGCTTCTACAAACTTTACGACTTTAGGTCTTACTTACTGTACAATGACATCCAGTAACTTTGCTTCAGAGTATATCTCTAATGTAACGGTAACACCTGTAGGTGCTGCTGTAATGAGTAATAACTCTGCGGGATCTACTTATACTGATTATTCTGCTACTCCAAGTGCTTTGGTAAACTTAGTAATCGGTTCTACAGGAAATACTGTTTCTGTTACAAAATTCTTCCCAGGTACAGTATGGAGCGAAGCAGTAGGTGTATGGATAGACTTTAACAGAAATGGAGTTTTTGAAGCGACTGAGCAGGTAATGAATTCACCTTCAAGCACTACAACTCCAGTTTCAGCAACTTTCAACGTTCCTGCAACAGCTTACAATGGACCAGCAACGACAAGGATGAGAGTAGCTATGAGATATATCACATCTCCTGTAATGTGTCAAAGTTTTGGTGATGGAGAAGTTGAGGACTACGCAGTTAAATTAATTCAGCCTATTCCTTGTACAAGTAATGCTCCATTAAATCTTTCTGTTACAAATATCACAGCAACTTCAGCTTATGTAATGTGGGATCCTGCAATAGGAGCAACATACATATTACAATACAGACAGGTAGGTTCTCCAACCTGGATTACAGTTCCTTTAACAACGAATGCTTATACAATAAACAACCTTCTGGAGCAAACTCAATATGAAGTTCAGGTGGCGTATGTTTGTTCAGGAACTACAGGTACGTTTACTGCTCCTTATCAGTTTACAACGCCGGCGGTAACCTATTGTAATATTACTTCTACAAATAATACGAACGGTTATATTTCTAACGTGACAGTTGCTCCAACGAATTCTTACGTAATGAGTAATAATTCAGGAGCCAATTCATATACAAACTATTCTCCGGATCCAGCCAAATTGGTAACATTGGTTCGTAACTCTACGAACAACACAATCTCTGTTTCTAAATCTTGGCTAACAACCACAACATCTTCTTTAGCTGTTGGTGCGTGGATTGACTTTAACAGAAACGGTATTTTTGAAACAGGAGAAAGAGTAATCAGTACTACAGCAAGTACAACAACTCCTATTACGGCTACATTTACAGTTCCTGCAACTGCTTATAATGGTCCGTTAACACTTAGAATGAGAGTTATTTTCTCTACTTCTACAATTACAGATCCTTGTGCAACAGTTGCAAACGGAGAAATTGAAGATTATGCGGTTAAGATTATAGATCTTGCTGCTTGTACTACAGCTCCTCCAACTCCTGTTGTTGTTTCAAACGTTACAGCTTCTACAGCTTTGGTTTCTTGGATCAATGCTACAGGTGCAACTTATACATTAAGATACAGAACAGGTACTGGAGCATGGACTGTAATTGCTCCGGCAACTAATCCTTACACTATTATAAACTTAAATGCAGCTACTACTTATGAAGTACAGGTTGCAACTATTTGTGGTGGTGTTACAGGAGCTTGGTCTGCTTCAACCAACTTTACAACGCCTGCAATTTCATATTGTAATTCAGGTACTGCAACTGTAACTGACGGATACATCAATAATATTACGGTTACAGGTACGAATACACCGATGATGTCTAACAACTCCGGACCTAGTACCTATACAGATTATTCTAATGATGCAACAAAGATTATTACATTAGCTCGTAATTCTACAGGTAACGTACTTTCTGTAGGAAGAACAATCTTATCAAGTACATATTCTACTTATGCATGGATAGATTTTAACGGCGATGGAATTTTTAATAACAACCCAACAACAGTTGCCGGTGGAGAAAGAATAATGAACTTAGGATATTCTTCCACAACTCCGGTTACTGCTACTTTCCCTGTTCCTGCCGGAGCTTACTCTGGTACGAATAAAGTGAAAATGCGTGTTATTGTATATTTCTTAACACCTACAGATGCTTGTTCACCACTTACAAGCAACGGTGAAGTTGAAGACTATCAGGTTAAATTTGTAGACATTCAGCCATGTACCACGGCTGCTCCTACTGGTATTACAATGTCCAATATTGCAGCAACTACAGCTACAGTATCCTGGATCTCTTCTACCGGGGCAACTTATTTGGTAAGATGGAGAACTACTAACCCAGTTGGAACTTGGAATACATCTGCTGTAATTACAGGAAATACTTACAACATTACCGGACTTACTGAGCAGACTGCTTATGAAGTTCAGGTAGCAACAATTTGCGGTGGAGTTCAGGGACCTTGGTCTACGTCTGTGCTGTTTACTACTACGCCAATTACTTATTGTAATATGACGGGTACTGGAACAACTGACTTTATTTCAAACGTTACAATAACTTCTGTGAATCCGGGTATTCCTCCAATGAGTAATACTTCTGTACAGACAAATTATATCAGCTATACCACTCCGGCAACATTGGTGAACTTAGAAATAGGTTCTACAGGAAACCAGATTTCAGTAGCTAAAGGCGGAGCACAAAATGATGCAGTTTCGGCTTGGATAGACTTTAACAGAAATGGCGTATTTGAAACTTCAGAGCAAATAATGGCTTCTGCAGCAAGTACTACAACTCCTGTTACAGCATTGTTTAACGTTCCTGCAACAGCATATAACGGACCTTTAACAACGACAATGAGAGTTGTTCTTAAACGTACAAGTGCTCCTGTTATGTGTCAGAATGCAGTAAATGGAGAAGTAGAAGATTATGCGGTGAAATTGAGACCTTGTTCTACTACAACACCAACTAACTTAGCCTTCAATACTATTACGCATACTTCTGCGAATGTTACATGGACAGTACCTACAGGTGGTCTTACATTTATCGTAAGATACA
Organism: Chryseobacterium sp. C2(2020); assembly: GCF_014218915.1. Taxonomy (NCBI): domain Bacteria; kingdom Pseudomonadati; phylum Bacteroidota; class Flavobacteriia; order Flavobacteriales; family Weeksellaceae; genus Chryseobacterium; species Chryseobacterium sp. C2(2020). Next base: position 93,232 of record NZ_JACLCT010000010.1, on the reverse strand, counting down.
GAGTAGCGGGAACTCCTACATGGACTCAGGTGGTTGTATCAACACTTACAGGAAACCCTCCATTGGCTTTAACAGGTTTAACACCGGCTACAACGTATGAAGTACAGATAGCTGGAAGCTGTGGAACAACTCCTGGAACATTTACACCTACTCAGACATTCACAACAAGATGTGATCCAACCCCTCCGAATGTAACAATAGGAACTGTAACTACTAACTCAGCCGTAGTAACATGGGCTCCTGTTGTACCAAGTGCGACTTATGTAATCAGATATAGAATTGTAGGTACAGCAACATGGGCTACAATAAACGTTACTGCAGCACCGTTGAATACTTACACTCTTACAGGTTTAAGCCCTTATACAACCTATGAAGTACAGGTAGCAAATATCTGTAACGGAGAAACCACAGTTAACCCTTGGTCTAATCCTAAAGTATTTACAACGGAAAGAACTTGTCAGCTACCTCCTCCGGGACTTACCATTACAGCGATTACACCGACAACAGCTCAGGTAACTTGGGATCCTTTCCCGGGTGCTACTTATATCTTAAGATACAGAAAAGTAGGAATTCCGAGCTGGACAATGGTTCCGTCTAATACCAATACGATTACCCTTACAGGTTTATCTGAATTGACACAGTATGAAATGCAGGTAGCAAACGTTTGCAGCGGAACTCCGGGAACGTATACACTGCCGTATTTCTTCACAACGCCAACGATTGTTTATTGTCAGATGGCATCAACAGGAGCTATAACTTCAGAATATATTTCTAAAGTAACGGTAACACCAAACGGTAAACCTCAGATGACAAATATTTCTGTAGGATCTAATTATTCAGATTATACAGGAGTTCCGGCTAAATTTATCGAGCTGATTCAGGGATCTACGGATAACAAGATCGTGATCGATAAAAAATTAGCAGGAAACAATAAAGCAGGAGTTGCAGTCTGGATCGATTTCAACAGAAACGGATACTTCGATATCAACGAAAGAATCCTTGCTGACGGACCAAACAGCAATCCTACCGCGAGCACTACATTTACAGTACCTGCAGATGCATTCATCAGTCTGGTAGACTACAAATATGTAGTGATGAGAGTGGCAATGGGCAAAGATATCATTCCGGTAAACTGTAACAGCTTCCCAGATGGTGAAGTAGAAGATTACACGGTAAGAATTTCTAAACTTCCGGTTGCTAATTCGATCAATCAGACAGATGTTATGATTTATCCGAATCCGGTGAGCTCAGTATTGTATGTGAAAAATATCAGCAAAAAAGCGAATTATAAGATCTATAATTCAGCAGGACAATTATTATCAAGCGGTATTATCCTAAACAATAAGATCGACGTTCATAACCTGATAAATGGACTTTATGTAATAGACATCTTGGATGGAGACACCATTTCTGTTCAGAAGAAATTTATTAAAGAATAATACATTTAATCATTAATCAACTTAAGCAGGCTCTCATTTCTGAGAGCCTGCTTTTTTTACCTGAAGAACAGAAAGTATAAAAAAACTCGTTAGAAATAATCCAACGAGTTTAATTTTTATTCAATATCAAAAACAACTTTTTCAGTTTGTTCCTTGAGATCTTCAAGATTTGTATTGTTATAGATGATGCAGTCTGCAAGTTTTATTTTGTCTTTTTCCGGCATCTGTTTTTCCATTACTGCCTGAACTTCGCGGTAGGTTTTTCCGTCCCGATCCATTACTCTTTTTATTCTGATATTATCTTCAGCGGTAACAAGTAAAGACCTATAACATTGCTGGTTTAATTTTAATTCAAACAATAAAGCTGTTTCTTTAAAAACCAGATACTTTGTCTGCTTTTTCACCCACTCTTCAAAATCTGTTCTTACAGCAGGGTGAATAATTTCATTTAAGCTCTGAAGAAGATCTTTATCGTTAAAAACCTTTTCAGCAACAAATTTCCGATTATAAAATCCTTTTTCGTCATAAGCTTCATCTCCTAAAAGTTCCTTGATTTTCAGCTTTAAATCATCATTGTCGTTTACGATATCTTTCGCCCTGTCATCCGAATAATAAACCGGAAATCCGAACTCTTCAATGAATTTGGCAACCGTAGTTTTTCCTGAGCCGATTCCGCCTGTTAAGCCAATGATTTTGGGTGCAGATAAGGGATCAGGTTCTGCTTTCTGAGCTTCTGAATGTAATTCCTCCATAATCAAAAATTAATATCCAAAAACATCATTAAAACTAAACGTCTCATCTAATCTTACCCCTTTCTCAGTCATTTTCAGACTTGCCAGTTCGTTATGTGCGTCATGCTCAAAGAATAAAAGATACTCATTATCCACACACTGCTTAAGAAATTTACCCTTTTCTTCTAAAGTTAAAAGAGGACGCGTATCGTAACCCATCACATAAACCTGAGGAATGTGTCCCGCTGTCGGAATTAAATCTGCTGCAAAAACAATCGTTTTTTCCTGATACTGAATCACAGGAAGCATTTGCTTTTCCGTATGACCATCCACAAAAATGACATCCATTTTCAAGTCAGGTGCAAAACCATAATTTCCGTTTGCCGGAAGGGGTAGAAAGTTCAGTTGTCCGCTTTCCTGAATCGGGATAATATTCTCTTTCAGAAAACTCGCTTTTTCTCTCGCATTAGGTTCCGTTGCCCATTTCCAGTGATTTTCATTCGTCCAGAACTGTGCATTTTTGAAAGCAGGTCTGTAACCTGTTTTATCATCATTCCATTCAATCGCGCCACCGCAGTGATCGAAGTGAAGGTGAGTAAGGAAAACATCCGTGATGTCCTCTCTTACAAAACCATATTTTTTTAAGTTTTTGTCTAAATTATCATCTCCCCAAAGCGAATAATGACCGAAAAATTTGTCGTCCTGCTTATTTCCAAGACCACAGTCAATTAAGATTAATTTTTTTCCGTCTTCCACAAGAAGAGAACGGGTTCCCAGTTCAATCAGGTTTCTTTCGTCTGCAGGATTGGTTTTTTCCCACAGACTCTTTGGGACGACTCCGAACATCGCTCCGCCGTCGAGCTTAAATTTTCCGCATTGTATTGGATATAGCTTCATATAATATTGAGTTTTTTATAATGTTGTTTATTTTTTATTTGAATGAAAATCTAAATTTTACTTCGAAATCAAGTTAAACTTAAAACAATTCACCCGGATTTCTCGGTACCGCAATATTCAGATGTTTGTATGCTTTTTCCGTAACCTCTCTTCCTCTCGGAGTTCTGATAATAAATCCTTCCTGAATCAGAAAAGGTTCATAAACTTCTTCCAGAGTTTCAGGGTTTTCTGCAATAGATGTTGCCAAAGCCGAAATTCCCACAGGTTTTCCTTTGAAATTTTCAATCATAACACGCATGATTTTGTTATCCATCTCATCCAGACCAAATTCGTCCACATTTAATGAATCCAAAGCATATTTTGTAATGTTGATTTCGATTTCTCCGTTTCCTTTTATCTCTGCAAAATCGCGGACTCTTCTTAGCAGTGCATTGGCAATTCTCGGTGTTCCACGGCTTCTTCTGGCAATTTCAATTGCGGCATCTTCATAAATTTTTACGCCCAGAACTCTTGCACTTCGGATAATAATCATCGACAAAAGTTCAATGGTATAATATTCCAGTCTGCTTTGGATCCCGAATCTTGCCAACATCGGTTTTGTAAGCATTCCGCTTCGTGTTGTTGCTCCCACTAAAGTAAAAGGATTCAAGCCGATTTGTACACTTCTCGCATTCGGACCGGTTTCCAGCATAATGTCGATTTTATAATCTTCCATTGCCGAATACAGATATTCTTCCACAACAGGAGAAAGACGGTGAATTTCATCAATGAAAAGCACATCATTTTCTTCCAGATTGGTTAATAAACCGGCTAAACTTCCGGGTTTATCCAAAACAGGTCCAGAAGTTATTTTGCAGTTTACCCCAAGTTCATTCGCGATAATATTGGCAAGTGTGGTTTTTCCCAAACCGGGAGGGCCATGCAAAAGAACATGATCCAGAGCTCCGCCACGCCTTTTAGCAGCCGTCACGAAAACTTCAAGATTTTCCAATGTTTTTCTCTGTCCGGCAAAATCTTTAAAACTCTGGGGACGAATCTGCTCTTCCTGCGCAAGTTCTTCGCGGGAATAATTGTCTTTATCGGGATGTAAAAAATCGGGCATTAATTCAATTTCATTTACCGTAAAGATAGGAAAATTGAGGTAAAAATTAAGATTGAGGCTGAGATTAATTTTAGTGGAATTCTGAGATTTAAGTAAAGGTTATGGGGAAGTGTATTTGTGATTTACAATATTGATATATTTTAAGTATTTTTGAGAGGCAAATAGTAATAACAAATGATAAAAGATTTTACTGAGATGCCCGTTTGGCAAAAGGCAATGGATATTGCTGGAAAATGTTTTAATATGTCTGAAAGTTTACCCAAAAAAGAAGATTATGCATTGACTTCACAATTAAGAAGATCAGCGGAAAGTATTTCAGCAAATATTGCTGAAGGTTTTGGGAGAAGAACAGCGAAAGATAAAAGCAGGTTTTATGATATTTCCAGAGGATCTGCATTTGAAACAAAAAGCCATTTGATATACGGAAGCCGAGTAAAATATTTTTCAGAAAATGAGTGTTTAGTAATAAAAAATTTAATTAATGAAGTTGTACATGATTTAAATAAGATAACAAATCATTTAAACAGAATTCATCCTTAATCTAAGCCTCAATCTTAATCTTATAGTAATGAAACTAATTGGTCCTTTCAAGCAGGTGGTAACACTTGCAAACCTTCCTTTAAGAGGAAAACTTTCAGACGAACAACTTGAGATCATTCCTGACGGAGGAATTTTAATCGATAATGATAAAATCAAAAAGGTCGGAGATTTTGATGCATTAAAATCTGAAAACCAGAATATAGAAATTGAAACGGTAGAAGAAGAGCAGATTGTTCTTCCGGCTTTTACAGATTCCCACACGCATATATGTTTTGGCGGAAACAGGGCGAATGATTTCGCCATGCGTAACGCGGGAAAAACTTACCTCGAAATTGCGGAAAGCGGGGGAGGAATCTGGAGTTCGGTGCAGCATACAAGAAATGCATCGGAGGAAGAATTGTTAAAAACTTTGCTGGAAAGAATTGATTTTTTAATTTCTCTTGGAATTACAACCATTGAAGTAAAAAGCGGTTATGGTTTAGACGCTGAAAACGAACTGAAAATGCTTCGCATCATTAAAAAAGCGCAGGAAAAGACGAAAGCAACTCTGGTTCCGACCTGTCTTTCCGCACATCTGAAGCCAAGAGATTTTGAAGGAAGCAATGAAGAGTACTTGCACTATATTGTAACGGAAATTTTACCGAAAGTAAAAGAAGAGGAACTTGCAAAGCGGGTCGATATTTTCATTGAAAAATCTGCATTTCAGCCCGAAGAAAGCAGAGATTTTTTGTTAAAAGCTAAAGAATTGGGTTTTGAAATTACTGTTCATGCCGATCAGTTTACTCCGGGAAGTTCAAGAATTGCAGTTGAAGTGGAGGCAAAATCTGCCGATCATCTGGAAGCTACTATTGATGACGATATTGAATTTTTAGCCAAGTCCGATACAGTGGCAACTGCTTTACCGGGTGCAAGTTTAGGATTGGGAGAAAAATTTACGCCGGCTAGAAAATTACTGGACGCAGGAGCGATTGTAGCGATCGCAAGTGACTGGAATCCAGGTTCTGCGCCGATGGGAAATTTAATTACTCAGGCTTCCATTCTGGCAACATTTGAAAAGTTGACGACAGCAGAAGTTTTAGCAGGAATTACTTTCCGATCAGCTTTTGCGCTTGGTCTGGAAGACAGAGGAAGATTAACCGAAGGACAAAAAGCAGATTTTGTGACTTTCAAAACGAATAATTTCCAGAATGTTCTTTATAATCAGGGAAGCTTGAAAGCGAACAAGGTTTATATTGATGGTAAATTATTATAAAAAACTTTGCCATGCTGAAAGGAATTAAAAATCTTGTAATTTATTTCGTACTTCTTATAATATCATTAAATGTACTTTCTATCTTGCAATCTCTTTGGGTTAATATTGGAAATATAAAAACCGGAGGACAGTTTTTGAATCTTATATATTCAGGTTTTGTTTTTATAAGTTTTCTTTTATTAATATTGATATCTTTTTATTTCTTAACAAGATGTGTGTTTAGTATTTTCCAAATATTAAAAAGTGTATTCATAAATTTAGTTGGCAGGATTAAATAATTAAATTATAAAGCTAATAATTAAGGTTAGATGAAAAAGATCATCATTCATTTCCTATTGATTTTAGTATCAATGATATTATTTATTTTTCTGTCTTTTGTTGGCGTTTTTGCAATTTTTACAGAGAAAATAGAAAGCAATTCCAATAATATTTTAAATGCAGCTATTTTAATAATTTGGTTCATCATATTTATTTTAATAATATATTTTATCATTAAATTCCTCATAAGTATTTATAGGTATAAAGAATAACAAAATCACAAAACATAAATTAGTATGAATAATATTTGGCAGGGAAGATTAGACGGAGAAGAGCTTCTTTTCCACAGAATATTTCAGAGGGTAAAAGAAGAAAATAACTACGATCTTGTTTCACCTAAAGATTTCGTTTTACATGGATTTGCTGTAGATGAAGGCGTTAGACGGAATAAGGGAAGACAGGGTGCAAAAGATGCTCCGGATATTATCCGTAAAAATATGTCGAATTTTCCTGTAATCCGTCCTGATTTTTCTTTGCTGGATTTTGGAAATATTACCTGTGATGACGGGAATTTAGAAAATACGCAAAACAATCTTGCTAAAAATGTTTCCAAAGTGTTGTTGAAAGGAGGGAGATCTGTAGTTTTAGGCGGAGGTCATGAAGTCACGTATGCACATTATTTAGGCTTAAAAACAGCTTTTCCCGAACAGAAAATAGGAATCATTAACATCGATGCTCATTTTGATAACAGACAGCCTGAAAATGGAGTAGGAGCGAGTTCCGGAACCGGATTCTGGCAAATTGCTCAGGAAGGCGAAATTCATTCGCTGCATATCGGAATTCAGAGAAATTCAAATACTTTGAAATTATTTGATACCGCTCATCAGTACGGAATGAAATATATTCTTGCCGATGAACTTTTCTTTGAAAATTTACCTTCCGTTTACCAAAGAATTAATGATCTGCTCGACAGTGTAGATTATCTGTATCTTACGATTTGTATGGATGTTTTCAACGCTTCCATTGCTCCCGGAGTTTCCGCTTCCGCTTATAACGGAATTTTTGCTGATGCCGCATTCATGCATTTTTACAGACATATTCTGAAAAGTGAAAAACTTTTGGCACTCGACGTCGCAGAGGTAAATCCTCAGTTTGACATACACGAAAGAACTGCAAGATTAGCCGCAACACTTATGAATGAGTGGTTTATGATTTAACATAAAAATTAACAATATTCCGATAGAAAAAATCATTATTTTATATAACCAGAAGGAACAGGATTTGTTGCTTCCAAGATGCTTGAAGAAAAGCATTAATTAAATTCGGCACATTCTGAATTTAAAAACAGAAATTATAGTATGGAACAATTAATTGAAAATAAACTTATCAAAGCAGATAAGGCATTTTCAGAATGGAGAAAAGTACCATTCGAAGACAGACAGAAACTCATTGCTAAAGCAGCGGAAATCTTAAAAAACAATTCTGAAAAATTTGGAACAATCATTACTCAGGAAATGAACAAACCTATTTCAGAATCTGTTGCTGAGGTTGAAAAATGTGCTTTAATGATGAATTATTATGCAGATGCTGAAAATATTTTAAAACCAGAGAAAATCGAGTCCGAATTTTCTTATTCTGAAGTTCATTATGTTCCAAAAGGGGTAATTTTAGGAGTAATGCCATGGAATTTTCCTTTTTGGCAGGTCTTGAGATTTGCCGTTCCTTCCATTTTAGCTGGAAATACCGTTGTGTTAAAACATGCTTCAATTTGTTTCGGAAGCGGAAATGCTATCGAAGAAGTACTTTTGGAAGCCGGATTTCCAGAAGGAATTTTCCAGAATCTTGAGGTAAGTCATAAAGAAGTAAAAGGAATTCTCGAACATGATGCTATAAAAGGAGTCAGTCTTACAGGAAGCGGAAAAGCGGGTGGAGAAGTGGCTTCTATTGCAGGTCTAAATATCAAAAAATCATTGCTTGAACTTGGCGGAAGTGATGCTTTTATTGTATTGGACGACGGAGATCTGGATGAAGCCGCAAAAGCAGGGGTAAAATCAAGACTTCAGAATTGCGGACAAACCTGTACTGCAGCAAAAAGATTCATCATCGATGAAAAAATTGAAGACGCTTTTCTTCCTAAATTTATTGAAGAATATAAGAAATATGAAGTTGGAGATCCGATGGATAAAGAAACCAAAATTGCCGGAATGGCAAGACCGGATCTTGCGGATGAACTGGAAAAGCAGTTTCAGAAAGCACTGGAACACGGAGCTGAAATCATTCTTCCTCTGGAAAGAATTTCTGAAAATGAATTCAGACCCGGTTTAATTCGTGTGCAGGAAGGAAATCCTATTTTACAGGAAGAGCTTTTCGGACCTTTGGGAATGGTGATGATTGCTAAAAATGACGAAGAAGCTTTAAAAATGGCGAATGATATTCCTTTCGGACTTTCCAATTCCGTATGGACAAAAGATCAGTCACGACAGTTATTTTTTATTGAAAACCTTGAATCTGGAACCGTTAATATCAACAGAATGACGAGTTCTGATCCGCGTTTTCCATTCGGTGGATCAAAAGCTTCAGGATATGGAACAGAACTTTCTTTATTGGCTTTACGGGAATTCGTAACAGCAAGAACTGTTGTAGGAAATTATGAGTAGAAGGGAAGTTTGAAGAGGGGAGATGGAAGTCCTGCTTAATGAGCTTTCAATATTTATTCTTTCCGTTTTTGGCTCATAAAAACAAAAAAACTCACGAATAAATTTCGTGAGTTTTTTTTGTTTATAATGACTTCGTTTAAATTAAACTGTCGTTAATCTTAAAGTATTTGTTTTCCCGCCTTCGTAAGATGGAGTTGCATTGATGTTGATTACAAAGTCTCCAGCCTCGATATATCCGTAGTTATGTGTCAGCATATTTACCTGGATAATCGTTTCATCAGTAGATTTCTTCATATCGTAATAATAGGCGTGAACTCCCCAAAGTAAATTCAGCATGGTAATAACCCTCTTGTTTCCACTATATACGATGATGTGTGAATTGGGTCTGTGTGCCGAAAGCTGAAACGCTGTATATCCTGAACTTGTTAAGGTAACAATCGCAGAAACGTTGGTGGTTTTCGCGATTCTTACTGCTGCAAGACAAACTCTGTTGGTGATAAATCGATCATCAATACAGTTGAAATCTTTTTCGATAGGCTCGTTTTTGTGCTGGTAAAAATGAGTAGTTTCAATGTTTTTCACAATTTTAGCCATATTTTCCACTACCTGAACCGGATACCTTCCTACAGAAGTTTCTCCTGAAAGCATTACCGCATCCGCTCCGTCCAATACAGAGTTTGCAACGTCATTTACTTCCGCTCTTGTTGGTGTTAAACTGTTGATCATTGTTTCCATCATTTGCGTAGCGATAATTACCGGCTTGGAATAGAATCTTGCTTTTTCTACCAGCGTTTTCTGGATAGCAGGAACTTCTTCCATCGGAACTTCAACTCCTAAATCTCCACGTGCAACCATCAAACCGTCGCATTCCAGTAAAATTTCTTCTATATTTTTTACACCTTCCGGCTTTTCAATTTTCGCAATAATCGGCGTTTTGAATTTTCCGTTCGGATGTTTTGAAATTAATTCTTTAAGATCAATAATGTCCTGTGCATGACGAACAAATGAAAGTGCGATCCAGTCTACTTCCTGATCCAGCATGAAATTGGCATCCTGAATGTCCTTTTCCGTTAAAGCAGGAAGAGAAACATTCGTATTGGGAAGGTTTACCCCTTTTTTAGAACTTAACGGTCCCCCTTGAATGGTTTTCGCTTTCACAGTGTCTAATTCATTGGTTTCAGTAACTTCCAAAACGAGTTTACCATCATCAATAAGGATTCTTTCTCCAACCTTCACATCCTGTGGAAACTGTTGGTACGTCATGTACACTTTTGTAGAATCTCCTTCAATTTTTTCGTTGGTAAAAGTAAGGATGTCTCCCGGATTAAGGTAAGAACCTTCTTTTACAACTCCTACTCTTAGTTTAGGACCCTGTAAATCTCCTAAAATACCAACCGAGAAGCCATATTCTTTATTAAGTTCTCTGATGATCTCGATATTTGAACGAACTAAGTCGTAATCAGCGTGTGAAAAATTGATTCTGAAAATATCAACACCTGCTTTCATTAACCCTAACATTACTTCCTTCGACGATGAAGCCGGACCAAGCGTTGCAATAATTTTTGTCTTCTTTAAATACTTATTCATAATACTGGATAATTTGATAAAGTTCTTCCTCAGAACCTAATGTATAATCTTGAATCGGAAACACAAGATTTTCAGGGAGCAAAATTACGGAAAAATCAGGAAACTGTTCCGAACTGTGCAAAATATATTGCACTTCTACCTGATTATTTAATAAAAATTTAATGTTTTCTTCTTCCGAGAAGAGTTCAGTCTGTAATTTTTTTTGTTTACTTTCTGCAGATCTGTTCGAAATGAAGGTAAAACAAGTCTTTGTAAATTTGTGGTAAGCCTCAAATCTTGGAAAAAAGTAATCATAATAAGATCCGTGAAGAATAACATCTTCAATCCTTTTGAATGTAAGATCGTTGTTTTGATTTACTTTGTAGAAAAACTCATGATCGGGTATATTCTTTGCTAATCTTACCAATCCGATGGTAATATCTTCAAATTCAATATCATCTATATCATAAAGTTTTTGGATTTCCAAGTATATTTTCTTTTTTGTTTAAAATATAAAATGCTCTTTGTGCTGCCTTTTCTTCGGCTTTCTTCTTGGAAGTTTCTGTGGCATTCGCGATTTTTTCTTCTCCCAGCCAAACATGACATCGGAAAACAATCGATTTATTTACCTGAATTTCTTCGCAAGTTTCGTACTTTATATTCAGTTTCTTCTTCTGGCTCCATTCCAGCAGAAGACCTTTGTAGCTTACAATTTTATTTTCTAGTTTGTTAATTTCTGTAGGCGTAAGTAATCTTTCCAGAATGATCTTTTTACAGGTTTCATACTGGAAATCTAAATAAACAGCACCAATTAAAGCTTCAAATAAATTTCCGGAGATGTTTTCACCTAACGCAACAACAGAGTTTTGTTTCTGCAGAAGATTGGTAAGTTTTAAGTCTTCTCCTAATTTATTAAGATTTTTCCTATTAACAATCTTAGATTTCATCTGAGTCAGATATCCTTCATTAGCTTGAGGATAGGTATGAAACAAATGACAAGAAATAATTGTACCCAAAACAGAATCTCCTAAAAATTCCAGCCTTTCGTAGTTGCTGTCTTTATTTTTAGAAGAATTTTTTAAAGAAAAAGCTTCGCGGTAGAGGGCAACATTTTGTACCTCAGTTCCAAGCATTTTGCTGAGTTCAGTAATGAGAAAATAATCTCTCTCCGTTAGTTGTCTTTTTCTTTTTTTGAGAAGGAATTTAGAAAAGTATTTCTGTAACTCCATTCAGTAGATTTAGATTTTCTTAAATAGAACGCAGGCATTGTGCCCACCAAACCCAAAAGTATTACTCATGGCTACTTTTACATCTTTCTTAGCAGCTTCGTTGAATGTAAAATTCAGTCTGCTATCGATATTTTCATCATCAGTAAAATGGTTGATGGTAGGAGGAACAATACCATGAATAATAGTTCCCAACGCAGCAATAGCTTCAATAACTCCTGCAGCACCCAAAAGGTGGCCGGTCATTGATTTTGTAGAATTAATCTGAATATCGAAAGCGTGTTCTCCCAATAATTTTGAAATGGCATTAGATTCTGCAATGTCTCCTAATGGAGTAGATGTACCATGCATATTGATGTGATCTACTTCATCAGCAGTTAATCCTGCATCTTCCAAACAGTTCTTCATTACGAGATAAGCGCCTAAACCTTCAGGATGAGGTGCTGTCATGTGATGTGCATCTGCACTCAGACCGCCGCCTTTTAATTCTGCGTAAATTGTAGCACCACGTTTTACGGCGTGCTCATATTCTTCAAGAATGATACATCCTGCTCCTTCCCCAAGAACAAATCCATCTCTGTCTTTGTCGAAAGGTCTTGAAGCTGTTTTCGGATCATCATTTCTTGTAGAAAGTGCCATCATTGCATTGAAACCACCGACACCACTTGCTGTAACGGCTGCTTCTGAGCCTCCACACACAATAACGTCTGCTTTTCCAAGCTGGATCAGCATTTTGGAATCAATTAAAGCGTTTGCTGAAGACGCACATGCAGAAACAGTAGTGTAATTCGGACCATGGAAACCATATTCTATAGAAATATGTCCCGGAGTGATGTCTGCAATCATTTTAGGAATAAAGAATGGGTTGAATCTCGGAATTTCCGTATTTGCCCATCCTAAAACTTCAGTCTCAAAAGTCTCTAAACCTCCTATACCTGAACCCCAGATTACTCCGACTCTGTTTTTGCCTACGTTATCTTCAATAATTCTTGAGTGGGTTACTGCTTCTCTTGCAGCAACAAGCCCAAGTTGTGTATTTCTATCCATTTTTTTAGCCTCTTTCTTGTCGAAATGGTCTAATGGATTGAAATTTTTAACTTCGCAAGCGAACTTAGTTTTAAAGTTTGTGGCATCAAAAAGAGTAATAGGAGCAGCACCGCTCTCACCTTTCACAAGATTTTCCCAGTATTCTTTTGCATTATTTCCAATTGGTGTTATTGCTCCAAAACCGGTTACAACTACTCTTTTTAATTCCATAAACTTTGTTTAATTTTCTTATTTGTTGAAGAATATTATTTATTTACTACTTCTTCGATATAAGCGATAGCGTGTCCTACAGTAGTAATTTTTTCTGCTTGATCATCAGGGATTTGAATGTTGAATTCTTTTTCAAATTCCATGATAAGTTCAACTGTATCCAAAGAATCAGCTCCTAAATCGTTAGTGAAGCTAGCTTCTGGAGTTACTTCTGTTTCTTCAACGTCAAGCTTATCAGCGATGATAGCTTTTACTCTTGATGCAATGTCTGACATAGTAAATTTTTTTTTAATTGTTAGATGGTGCAAATATATAAAATTCTTTACGATAAAACATTTTTTTAGTCTTTTTTGTGGTTTACAGAAGAGTATTTTGTAATTTGTAGGTTTATTGTTTTCGTTTTCAGGGGTTTATATTTTAACGTTTCATTGTCTTGTTTAAGTTTATTATTCGTGAGTTTTTTTGTTCAATATATAATCTGTCTAATTAGGCTTTCTAAAAATCATTTTTTTATCACAAGGTTCTATAATTACTACTTTTGCAGCTCATTTATTACTTTAAATATTCTTTATTTTCATGAGAAAAATCCTTTTTATCCAGTTTCTTTTATTCTCAATATTTATTTTTTCACAGACGGAAGGTAAAGTAATTAGGATAAAAGACGGCGATACGGTAGTTGTGTTATTATCCGACAATACCGAGGAAACTTTAAGGCTTGCGGAAGTCGATTGCCCTGAAAAAGGTCAGGCTTTTGGTAAAAATTCCAAACAATTTACCAGTGATGCTGTATTTGGCAAAAAAGTTACATTTTACAGAACGGCAAAAGACCGATACAAAAGAACTGTTGCCAAAATTTTTTATGATCATAACAAATATCTTTCCGAAGAAATCATAAAGGCAGGTTTCGGATGGTGGTATTTTAAAGCCTCTAAGAATATTGATCTGCAAAAGTTACAGGATACCGCCAAAGCAAAAAAGCTTGGTTTGTGGATGGATAAGAATGCGGTTTCGCCTTGGGAATACCGAAAGAGCAGGAGTAAGAAGGTTGCGGGCAATAAAACTAAAACTCTTTAATATTTGAAAAATAAAAAAGAGACTGCTGAAAACAATCTCTTTTGTGGAGTTGGAGGGATTCGAACCCTCGTCCAAACAAGCAATACATAAGCTTTCTACATGCTTATTCTGCTATTGGTTTTCGACGGGAAGCAGAGAGCAGACACCCAACTTCCAGCTTATCTTCTGAGGTTTTCGAGCTTTAGCCGAAGCGTCTAAAGCCTTATTTCCGCATTCCTATATCCCAGAATCAAACGCCGCAGAACAGAGCATTTGTGGAATATCTTGCTCCCTTACTAAAATCTTCGGGGAAACGCTTGATCTACTATACTTCGATATTAAGCTGCAAGAGCGAACTCTTCGTTGCCAGTTAAAATTTTGTAGCAAGGGATTATAGAGATCGCGCTACGGTTCTCTGCATGCTTACTTACCCATTGACCTTGCTGTCGAAACCAGTCAACCCCATAAATAAAGTGAATGCAAAGATAACACTTTTATTCAAATTCAGTTCATATTCTTTCAGTCATTTTAATAATGGGATTTCATGTATTTTATTTGAAGCTTTATCCTGCTTTCCGTTGCAATTCCTCATTACGCGGCTCCGCTTCGCTCCGCCGCTCCATTCCGGGATTTTCTCTACAATCAGGGCTAGGATAGAAGTGGGTAGTGTAAATGATAGGCAAAAAAAAACTTTTAAGCAAAGAACAAAAGTCTGAACAGCAAAAAAATAACCCTCAAAAAACAAAAAGTGCCGGAAAAAACCCGACACTTCTATAATTCATCTAAATCCTTTCCTCAATTTTAATCTCAATCTCAATCTCAATCTCAATCTTAATCTCAATCTTAACTCCAACCTCATCAATCCCTGTTCTTCAAAAGAATCCATCCCGAAAGCTGAACAGGCTTTTTAATGATTTTATCTTCCCACTGTAATTTATACCAGTACGTTCCTGTAGGAAGAGGTCTTCCGATGTATTTTCCGTCCCAGATCGGCGTTTTAGTGGTCGGTCGGAAAACTTCTTTTCCGTATCGGTCGAAAATGCCCCCTTCAAAATTTCCGTATTTGCTGATCTCGCTGAAATCAATCACATCATTGCTTCCGTCACTGTTCGGAGTAATAACGTTTGCCATAAAGAACGTATAATATTCTGCCGTGGTATCGCAGGTTGCTCCTCTGTTTCTTACCCTTATCGAATATTTTGTGTTTTTTAGTACCTGAAAAGTGTTGGAAGCCTGCCACGTTACGCCTCCGTCTATGGAATACTCTATAGGTACATTTCCGTTATTTTGTACAATAATCGTTAAAAATGGATCTTTGTAAGTGATTTCTTTAATTTGAGGAGTTACAATATATCCTACTGTTGCAGTAAACGTTTTAGAACAGACTCCGTTACTGATGGTTACCGAATAGGTTCCCGCGGTGTCTACGTTGATGGTTTGAGAAGTTGCTCCGGTATTCCATGAATAAGAGTAATTCGGACCGCTTCCTGCATCCAGAATACCTTTGTCACCCTTACAGATCTCAATATTTTTTAGCGTAGAAACAATTTCCGGAACAACCGTGATGGTAATTGTAGCAGGAGTCGTCGCAGAACAGCCGTTTGTTCCGATTCCTGTTACCGTATAAGTTGTGGTGGTTGTCGGGGAAACAATCTGTGTGTTGCCGTTTCCTGTTAATCCCGTCCATGTGTACGTTGCAGCGCCAATTGCTGTAAGAGCTATAGATTCACCTTTACAGATTGATATTTTTGGTGCCGAAACGCTGATGATCGGCGCTGTGATATTTTTAATAACCGTTACAGAACCTTGTTTTACGCATCCGTTGGAAGTCGGGCTTGTAATCGTTAAAGTATAAGTTCCTGAATTATTAACAACCGGTGTTAACGTATTGGCTCCGGAAACAATATTTCCCCCACCTGCAGCGGTCCATAAGAAAGTAGATCCGGGTTGATAAACAGAAGTCGTTGCGTTTAAAGTAACCTGAGCATTTGTACAGTTAATTTCTGCCGGAGGATTAATATTAATGACGATGGCCGGATCCATTGTCACGGTTACAGATCTTGTATATTGACAACCGTCCGGCGTAGTTACCGTTACTGTATAAATTCCGGAAGCATTTACTGTGGTTGTGGCAGTTGTGGCTCCGTTTGACCATGAAAAAGTATTTCCCGTTCCGTTTGCACTAGCTGTTAAAACGGTTGAAGCACCTTCGCAGAAATTTAAATTTCCGGAAATCTGAACATTCGGATCTGTTCCCTGAGTGATCGTAACGGAAACAGGATCGCTTGTGCAGGTTCCGTTATTATAGGTTAAAGTATAGGTTCCCGGAGCAGATACGCTGATCGACTGTGTCGTTGCACCGTTTGACCATGTGTTTCCTGTTGCTGAACCCGAAGTAAGGGTAACAGGATTGTTGTTACAGATTACATTCGATGAAGCAGTAATTGTCGGAATTGGTTTTACATTAACAATTAATTGTAATTCTGCAATTTTCGAACACGAGCCTGATTTTACCAAAACATAAATCGTAGCATTTCCTGAAATATAAGCCGAAGGATTTGCAATCGTATTGCTGTTTCCGGCCAATGCATCCGCCTGATTCAGATAATAACTGAATGTTACTCCTGTCGTTGTACTGATGTTCGGTTGCGCTGATGTTAAATTAAATGTTCCGGTATTGTTATTTGAACAGACACTTAAAGATGAATTTTGTACAACAGGCACTGCTCCCTGAACTACTGTCACAGATTTTGTGTACTGGCAGTTGGCAGGAGTATTTACAGTCACCGTATAAGTTCCCGGCGTTGAAACTGAAATTGAATTTCCTATGGCACCTGTAGACCATGAATATGTATTTCCTGTTCCGTTAGACGTTGCTGTTAAGGTTGTCGGAGACCCGCAGACAATTAAATTTCCCATAATCTGAGGATTTGGATCGCTTTCTGCGGTTAATGTTACTGAAACCGGCGCACTTGTACATATTCCGTTGGTGTTGGTTAAAGAATAAGTTCCTCCGGATGTAACGGTGATGGATTGTGTTGTTGCTCCGGTAGACCATGTATTTCCGGTTGGAACACTTGAAGTAAGCGTTACATTTCCGCCAAAACAGATCGTCAAAGATGAACTTGTAATCGTTGGAGAGGCAAGCTGGGTTACATTGAGCTGAAGTGAAACTACTTTGGAACATGTAGCTGTTTTTACTCTTACATAAACGGTTGCGTTTCCTGATGGGTAAGCCGTGGGCGTCGCAATGGTATTTGTATTCCCGGCAATGGCATCTGCCTGATTCACATAATAATCAAAAGTAATTCCTGAAGTCGTACTGATGTTGGGTTGTGCGGTTGTTAAATTAAAAATTGCTGTACTTGTACTGGAGCAATTGGTTAAAGTCGCATTTTGAGCAACAGGAACCGCGCCCTGTACAACTGTTACGGATTTTGTGTATTGACAGTTCGCCGGAGTTTTTACGGTTACTATATACGTTCCGGGAGCAGTTACGGTAATTGAAGGAGTTGTAGCTCCGGTAGACCATGAATAGGTGTTTCCTGTTCCCGTTGAAGTTGCAGTAAGGATCGTGGAAGTATTTTCACACAATGTCAGATTTCCGCTGATCTGAGCATTTGGATCTGTGTCCTGGGTGATGGTAACGGAAGCTTGTGGACTTGTACAGATTCCGTTGCTGCTCGTTAAAGTATAGTTTCCGGGTGTAGTTACAGTAATGGACTGAGTCGTCGCTCCTGTAGACCATGTGTTGCCTGTCGCATTGTTCGATGTTAAAGTAACATTTCCGTTAGGACATAACTTTGTGGAGGATGCAGTTATAGATGCCGTTATACTTTTGTCTTTAAAAACGATAGCATTCGTTTGTTTACAGGAGTTAATAGAATTATTCGGATTATTCGGATCCTGATAGCTTATATTATAGTAGTACGTAGTTCCTGTATTGACTGTAATAGGTGTGGTGATAGGATTTGTTCCCGTAGCTGCGTTGTTCGCTGTACTGTAATAGGAAACATAAAAATTAGGATTTCCATTCAATATTCCCGCAGATAATGAGCTGAAGTTGAATGTTGCAGAACTTCCGCAAATATTTATTTCTCTCGGAGAACTTGCCGTTGATCCCGGATTTCCCGGTGGTATAAAAGGATTGGGAGCTATCGTGGAATTGGTGAATGGTGAAACGAAAGTTGCCGTTCCTCCCCATGTTAAATTAAAGGTGTAAACTGTTGTAGACCAGTTGTCTATGTATAAATAGTATGTCTCACCCGCCACGACATCCATATATTTACAGTAAGGATCTGTATTTCCTGCGCCGGATGAGGTGTTGGTATTCGTCATGTTCATCCCTGTATTGGTATAATATCCGGAAGCGTTACATCTTACCGGAGTTCCTCTGTTGGAGCAGGTTACATTCGGTCCGTAAATCGCCCAGTCATAATCCACCGGTCCGGTAGGAGCGAGGTCAAAAGTAAGCGTTCCGCTGGTGGCGATCGTAAATTTATACCAAACCGAGTGGTTCTCGTAAGAAAGGCATCCTCCCAGAGTTTCATTGGTGTTGCCGATTCCTACAGGAGTATAATTAATGCCCGAATTTCCGCAGACGGTAATGGCGGAAACGCAATCTTCCTGTGAAAACACAAAAACAGGAAAGAGCATTACGATAGAAAAGAGTAATTTTTTAAGCATGTTGAAGGGAATATGGTTTTACTCGAAATAAATCAAAACTTAGATTCTGTAGGCTGTGAAAGCAGAAAAGTCCTTATAAAAAAGGAGTAATGGGATAGGATCATAGCTGTTTGGTTTTAAGCAGTTTAATATAATTTGCAAATCTAAATAAATAAAGAATGCAAAACCATATAATTTGTTGGATAATTTTTTATAAATACACTTAAATTATTACGAATAAAATGTTAAATGCTTTTATTAATAAATTATTTTGAAAATTTAAGTTGCATGATTTTAAAGATTTTTATTGAATAAAGTTTTGCGGTTTCATAAATAATGATTACTTTTGCAATCCAAAATGAGATGTAATATATGTTAATAATTCCAGTAAAAGACGGAGAGTCTATCGACAGAGCATTAAAAAAATATAAAAGAAAATTTGATAAAACGGGTACAGTTCGTCAGTTAAGAGCTAGACAACAATTTATCAAGCCTTCTGTAACTTTAAGACAAGCTAGATTAAAGGCTGCTCACAAGCAAAGAAATCTTAGCAAAGAAGAACAGGCTTAAGAATTTTCTTACACACATACTAAATTCACTCTTTAAATGTTTATATTTGAAGAGTGAATTTTTGTTTTTATATACTAAATGATGCTGGACAAATTCCTGGAATATTTACAGTTCGAGAAGAGATATTCTCCTCACACCATTACAAGCTACCGAAAAGACCTTGAAGATTTTTCCCATTTCTTCCTGAAGACAGAAGCTTCGGAAGATATTTCCAAAGCCGACAAAAAAATAATCAGAAATTTTATCGTAGAGCTGAGCGAAAATGATATTTCCAAACGGAGTATCAATAGAAAATTGTCTTCGCTTCGAAGCTTTTACCTATTTCTTTTAAAAATTGGTGAAATAAAAATTTCTCCCACAGAAAGTATTTCTTCATTAAAATTTTATCCCGAAAAGCAGATTCCGATATCAAAAGAAGAAATGCAAACACTTAATGATCAGGTTTTTGAAGAAATTAACGATATTCTGGATAAATGTATCGTTGAGGTGCTTTATCAGACGGGAATCCGGAAAGCAGAGCTTTGTGGTATGACTTTTGAAAATGTAAACCTTAGCGGAAACGAACTGAAAATAATAGGAAAGGGAAACAAAGAAAGATACATCCCCATCTCCGGAGAACTTTCGGATCTGCTTAAAAGTTATTTGAAAATAAGGAAACCACTGCCTGAACATGATTTATATTTTTTTGTCAATACCAAAGGCAAAAAACTCACTGAAAAATTTGTTTATGTGGTCGTTAATAAGTACCTTAGTCTTGTAACAACAAAAGAAAAAAGAAGTCCTCACATCCTTCGTCACAGCTTTGCTACACACGTTTTGGATAATGGGGCAGAGATCTCTAAAGTAAAAAAAATATTAGGACATTCCAGCCTTGCAAGTACTCAAGTCTACACGAATGCCAATATTGAACAATTGAAAAAAGTGTTTAATCGGGCTCATCCAAGAGCCTCAAAAAATGACGAATTATGAAGATCACAGTACAATCAATTGGTTTAACTCCACACGAACCACTAGAATCACACATTGAAAAAAAAGTAAGCAAACTGGATACTTTTTATGACAAAATTCAGGAGTGTAAAATATTTTTAAAAGTAGAAAACAACTCGGATAAAGCAAACAAAACTGCCGAGATTATTCTGTCGGTTCCGGGAGACGATATTGTAGTAAAGAAGACCTCTGCAAGTTTTGAAGAAAGTTTAGACCTATGCGTTGATACTGCTAAAAAGCTATTAATCAAGAAAAAAGAAATGGCTTAGAAAAAAAAGTTAAAAAAAGTTATTAAAAAATTTGAGAATTCAAAAAATCCGTTCTATATTTGCACTCGCAAAAAGGGAACAGCGATCTTTTGAATTCTTTTTTAATAATGCTTCCATAGCTCAGTTGGCCAGAGCACGTGATTTGTAATCTCGGGGTCGTGGGTTCGAATCCCTCTGGAAGCTCAATTAATATAAAATATCTGGGGAGATTCCAGAGTGGCTAAATGGGACTGACTGTAACTCAGTTGCTTCGGCTTCGTAGGTTCGAATCCTGCTCTCCCCACATTTTATATTAGAAAAAAGTTGCACAAATAAAGGATTTTTCTTAAGTTTGCACAGCGTTACCAATAATTTTGGAAACAAAATTGCGGAAGTAGCTCAGTTGGTAGAGCGTCAGCCTTCCAAGCTGAATGTCGCGGGTTCGACCCCCGTCTTCCGCTCAAATATCACACTCGTAAAAAGCGTGATTTTTTACTACTGAAATGGTGTAGAGTAGAGTTTCTCACAACGTTCAGTCCATGTATTAAAATGCTTCCATAGCTCAGTTGGCCAGAGCACGTGATTTGTAATCTCGGGGTCGTGGGTTCGAATCCCTCTGGAAGCTCAATTAATATAAAATATCTGGGGAGATTCCAGAGTGGCTAAATGGGACTGACTGTAACTCAGTTGCTTCGGCTTCGTAGGTTCGAATCCTGCTCTCCCCACATTTTATATTAGAAAAAAGTTGCACAAATAAAGGATTTTTCTTAAGTTTGCACAGCGTTACCAATAATTTTGGAAACAAAATTGCGGAAGTAGCTCAGTTGGTAGAGCGTCAGCCTTCCAAGCTGAATGTCGCGGGTTCGACCCCCGTCTTCCGCTCAATAAAAATCACGCTTTCTGGTGTGATTTTTTATTTTAAGCCGACTTAGCTCAGCGGTAGAGTGCTTCCTTGGTAAGGAAGAGGTCACGGGTTCAAGTCCCGTAGTTGGCTCTCATTTTATCCCGATTTCTTCGGGATTTTTTTATGTCTTTATTTCATGTCTGAAATTTGTCTGAAATTTTAAAAACTCTCGGGAAAATTAAAAATAGCGAGACTTACCTTCTAGATTCTGTTAAACACTCTGCATAAAAAAGCAATTCGAATTCGTTTGATTTTTCAGGATAAAAATTTTCAGAAGCATTCAATACAAATCTTAAAATTCAATTAAAAGTAATTCCTCCCTCATTCAATTTCTTTACAATCACCAAAAATTTCGTTACATTCGTATAAAATAATTTTCGATGAACATTCTTTTATTGGAAGACGATTTAATTCTTTCAGCGGAACTTTGCAAATTTCTGGAGTCAAATAATTTTACCTGCGATAAAATCTACGACGGTGAAACATTTCTTCGCCAGATCAGGAACAGTTCCTACGATTTGTATCTTCTGGACATCAATGTTCCGAAAATTAACGGACTGGACGTTTGTCAGACCATCCGTTCTTTCGATAAAAACACGCCCATCATTATTATTTCGGCTTACGGAGACCTTTCGGATAAAAAAGACGCCTTTACCCGTTTGGCGGATGATTATCTGGTAAAACCGTTTCAGTTTGAGGAATTATTGTTGCGCATGAATTCTTTGCTGAGAAGAAAAGCGCCTTCTGAGAATATGGATCAGGAAATTATCAGAATCGATGATCTGATAGTAAATAAAACCGAACAGAAAGTCTATCGTGGCGGAAATGAAATCAATCTTACCCTGAAAGAATTTCAGTTGTTGGTTTATCTTGCCGAAGCGCAGGGAAGAACGGTTTCCAAGCAGCAGATCACGGAACACGTTTGGGAACATAATTTTAATACGAACACCAATACCGTGGAAGTCTACATCAATTTTTTACGAAAGAAGATCGATAAAGATTTTAAAGTAAAACTTATCCACACCCGTTCCGGTTTCGGATATTATCTAAGCCCGTTATAGAATGTCTCTAAAAAGGAAGATCGCGCTCAATCTCAGTATTGCCTTTTCATTGCTTTTTGCTATTGTAATGGTAGTTATTTATATGTCTTTTAATGATTTCCGCAGAGAAGAATTCAAAGAAAGATTCAGGCAGAGACTGGAGTTCACTTCCCATTTCATTGCCAAGTCTAAAGATTTTGAAGAAGAAGCGCCTGTCTTTTTTAATGAAAATTCAGATAACATTCTTTTAAATGAAACCATATTAATTTTTAATGGGCAGAAAGAATTGATCTACAGTACCATTAAAGACCGCAATGTAACCTGGGATAATGAACTTTTGAAAGAACTCGACGAAAAAAAAGTAATCTATTCCGAAAAGACGGTTCCTGAAATTTATGCGGCATTAAGAACCATCAACGGAGAAAACTATTATATTTTAACAAGTGCTTTCGACACCAACGGAAAATCAAAACTGGCGTATCTTAAGTATCTTTTAATAACAGCTTATGTGATGAGTGCGCTTCTCATCGGTTTTTTCAGTTATTATTTCATGGGGCAGTTTTTAAAACCTCTGGAAGATCTTAATCAGGAAATTTCTGAAGTTACGGCACATAAATTAACAACACAGATTCCGGTTCGTAATTCTAATGATGAGATTGATGTTCTGGCAAAATCGTTTAACACAATGATTGGGAGGCTGGACGACGTTTTCCAGTCGCAGAAAGATTTTACCGCAAGTGCTTCTCACGAAATACGGACTCCTATTACAAGAATGGCTTTTCAGCTTGAAAATTTAATAAAATTCGGGCAGCATTCTCCTGAAACTTTATCTTCCTTACGGCAGATTCAAAGGGATGTGTATCAGCTTTCGGATCTTACCAATTCACTTTTGCTGCTTACCAAATTCGACAGGGAAAATATCCAAAGTATTTACGAAGAAGTGAGAATTGATGAAGTCATTTTCGAATCTTTTGAAGCGGTTGAAAAAAGCTATCCGAAATTAAAACTGGATTTTCTTATTTCCGAAGATACTTCTGAAGATGCACTTTTAACCATTAAAGGAATTCAGTCTTTACTCGATATTGTTTTCATCAACTTATTTAAAAATGCAGCCATCTATTCCGATGATGTGGAAGTGGATGTATTGATTAAAGAAAATGACGAACATCTGATTGTTGATGTCATTTCCCATGGAAACACCATTCCGAAAGAAGAACAGACAAAACTTTTTGAAGCCTTTAAAAGAGGAAAAAATTCTCAGAATATTTCAGGTTCCGGATTGGGTTTAAGAATCGTTAAACGAATTCTCGAATATCACGGCGCTAAAATTACCTATACTTCTCCTGCAGATCTCCTTAATAAGTTCAGTGTGATTTTTGTGAAATAATTTTTTAAATTAATCTAAAAACATTTACGTAGTTCGGTTCTTGCGAACGAAAATATTCCCCAAAATTTTAAATAAATCTTTGCAATCTTAGCGTTTACATGAGTTGAATTGATACTATAATGAACTCATAACTTAATTTAAATGAGAGAATTATGGATTGTTGCTTAACAAATTTAATTTTTTTTTAAGCATTCTTTAAGAGCATTTTAATAGCAGAAAGGCATTTTTGTATCATAAAATCAATAAAATGAACAAATTTGCAGGGCTGTTCATCGTCATTTCCTCATTCATGACGGCACAACAGCAAATGTCGCTTCGGGATTGCGAAGAAGCTTTCCAGAAGAACAATTTACAACTGCTCGCCGAACAGTACAACATCAACATGGCTGATGCAGATATTTTGCAGGCTAAAATCTGGGAACTTCCGCAGTTAAGCGGACAAATCAATGCTTACAACCCCGAAGACAGAAAAGTTTTCGATGCGGGACATGCAAAAGGAGCGCAGGTAACCCAGTTAATTTACATGGGGGGCAAAAAAAAGAATGAAATTGCCTTCGCAAAATCCAATAAGGAACTGGCGCAGCTTCAGTTTGCCCAGCTTTTGGTAGATCTCAAATCCCAGCTTCGTTCCACTTACTTTGAACTTTACTACGAAAAGCTAAAACTCGACAATACCAATAAGCAATTGGGTTACATGAACGATCTTCTGGCTGCCTACAAAATACAGTCTGCCAAAGGAAATGTTTCGCTGAAAGATGAAGTCCGATTACAGAGTATTGTCATTCAGTTAAATAACGATAAAGTAGGAATCAATAAAAATATTCTTGAATTTGAACAGACTCTGAAACTTCTTACAGGAGTTACTGAAGATATAGAACCGCAGCTTTCCGATTCCGAAGCGAAAGAAATTCTTGCCGCTCAGCCTTTTGGCGACGAAACGGAACTTCAGAAAAAAGCACTCGAAAACAATGCCGATTATCAATATAATTTAAAATTAATCGACAACAGTAAACTGTATGCACAATGGCAGAAATCTTTAAACGTTCCTGATCTTAATCTCGGAGCAGGGTGGGATCAGAATGGCGGAACCTTCAAAAATGAAGTTAATCTGATGGTCGGAATTCCTCTTCCGCTTTGGAAATCCAATAAAGGAAATGTGGATAAAGCCAATTTTGCCATTCAGCAGAATCAGAAAAATGCAGAATTTCAGAAACTGAATCTCGAAACAAAAGTACAGTCGGCTTACAAAATATGGAAAACACAATACGATCAGCTCAGCCAGATTAAATCTACCGATCTTAATAATATGGAACTGGTCTACAACGGGATGCTGAATAATTTCAGGAAAGGCAACATCAGTCTTATTGAATTTACAGACTTTATGGACAGTTACCGCGAAACGGCACTTCAGATTTATGATATGAAAAATGGGATCATGCAGTCTGCAGAACAATTGAATCAACTAGTACAAACGAAAATCTTCTATTAAACATGAAAAATTATATAATTCCGGTAATGATTGCCCTGTCTGTTTTATCCTGCTCCAAAAAAGAGGAAGAAGCAAAACCGCAGGCAAAAAAAGGTTTTGAACTGAGCAACACGATGCTGAATTCAATCGATTTAGCAAAAGTTGAAAAAAAATATATAGAAGACGATTACAATTTCTACGGAAAGATTTCAGCAGACAAAAACAGCTACATCGATGTCTATCCTTTGGTCGGCGGAAATGTTTTAAGCGTTAATGTTGAACTGGGCGATCATGTAACGAAAGGTCAGGTTCTCGCCACCATACGAAGTACAGAATTGGCGGAAGTGCAGAAAGATGTGAGCGATGCAAAAACAGATTTGGTCGTTGCTCAGAACAATCTTCGCGTTGCCAAAGAAATGTACGAAGGAAAACTGAATACCGAAAGAGACGTTCTGGAAGCCAAAAGCCAGCTTCAGAAAGCACAGGATCAGTTGCAGCGGGCAAGTGCAGTGAGTACAGTGTATAATGTAAAAAAAGGAAATATCTACAGCGTTGTTGCGCCAATCAGCGGATATATTGTGCAGAAAAACATCAATAAGGATATGCAGCTCAGAAGCGACCGAAGCGATAATATTTTTGATGTCGCCAATACCACCAACGTTTGGGCAATCATGAACGTGAATGAATCTGATATTGATAAAATCAGCCTCGGAATGAAAGCACAGGTTTCCACATTATCGTATCCGGATAAGGTTTTTGATGGAAAGATTGATAAAATTTTCAAAATCATTGATCCTCAAACCAATGCGATGCAGGCGAGAGTAGTACTTGATAATCAGGATGGATTATTGATTCCGGAAAGCAAAGCAACGATAAAAGTAACAAGTTCGGAGAATAAAACTGCACTTACAGTTCCTTCCAAAGCCGTGATTTTTGATGACAACAGAAGTTTTGTGGTGATCTATAAATCCAGAACCGACGTAAAAGTGAAAGAAATAAAAGTTCTGAAACAGGTAGGAGACATTACCTATGTTTCCGAAGGTTTATCCGAGGGAGAACAGGTAATCACAAACAATCAGTTGTTGATTTATCGCTCTTTGAATAGCTGATTTTATTTAAACCATTAAGATTTAATTAAGAAGCTAAGTTGAATAAAGAGAATATCTAAAAAATTAGTATTTCAGCTTATCAATCTTGCTTGCAAATCTCTTAATAATTCTTAACTCCTTACATATCCTTAATGGTTCAAATCAGAAGATTTTTCGCTGAGCGAAAGAAAATATGCAGGAAAATAGTCACAAAAATCATTGCGCTCTTTTGCGTTAAAAGAATTCAACGACTTTTTTAGGTCATCAAAAAATCCATCATGAACAAATTCATTAAAAATATCATTGCTTTTTCGTTAAAAAATAAAGCATTCACCTTTATTTGGGTGGCGATTCTGGCGGTTTCGGGATTCATAAGTTTCAAGAACATGCCCATTGAAGCCTTTCCCGATGTTACCAATACCCAGATTGTCATCATCACCCAATGGAACGGGAGAAGTGCCGAAGAAGTAGAACGTTTCGTTACCACACCTATTGAATTGGCCATGAGTCCGGTTCAGAAGAAAACCAGTGTAAGAAGTACCACGATGTTCGGACTTTCCATAGTTAAGATTCTTTTTGACGATGGAGTAGACGATATTTTTGCCAGAAATCAGGTGAATAATCAGCTTCGAACCGTGAGTCTTCCCGATGAAGTGAATCCCGAAGTACAGCCGCCTTACGGACCGACCGGAGAAATTTTCAGGTATACTTTACAAAGCAAAACCAAAGATTCCAGAGAACTGTTAACCTTACAAAACTGGGTAATCGACCGTGCTTTGAGAGGAGTTCCCGGTGTTGCAGACATCAACGTTTTCGGAGGTCAGGACAAAGTGTTCGAATTAAGCATCGATCCGAGAGCATTGGATAAATATAATCTTACACCGCTTCAGGTGTACGATGCCGTTACAAAAAGTAATTTGAATGTCGGCGGTGATGTTATAGAGAAAAACGGACAGGCTTATGTGGTGCGTGGAATCGGTCTGGTGAAATCTGTTGCCGATATCGGAAATATTACCATCCAGAACGACAGCGGAAACCCTGTTCTTGTTAAAAATGTTGCAGAAGTACACGAAAGCTCGATGCCGAGAGTAGGACAGGCGGGACTTAATCATCAGGAAGACACTGTTGAAGGAATTGTCGTGATGCGGAAAGGAGAAAATCCGCGTGAAGTTTTGGTCGGCGTAAAAGCAAAAATTAAAGAACTCAACGAAAAAGTGCTGCCGAAAGATGTAAAAATGGTCACTTTTTACGATCGTGATAATCTGATGGATTTCACTACACACACCGTAATGCACAACCTTATTGAAGGGATTGTTCTGGTTACGGTAATTGTTTTGATTTTCATGGCAGACTGGAGAACAACGCTTATCGTTTCCATCATCATTCCTTTATCCTTATTATTTGCCTTTTTATGTCTGAAACTCGCGGGAATGAGCGCAAATTTACTTTCACTCGGCGCGGTAGATTTCGGAATTATCATCGACGGAGCGGTCGTCATGGTAGAAGGACTTTTTGTGATGCTCGACCATAAAGCCCACAAATACGGTGATGAAAAATTCAATAAACTGGCAAAAGCAGGCTGGATCAAACAGACGGGAACAGGTCTTGGAAAGGCAATCTTCTTTTCAAAATTGATTATCATTACTTCCCTGATCCCCATTTTTTCATTCCAGAAAGTGGAAGGAAAAATGTTTTCGCCATTGGCTTTTACGTTAGGTTTTGCTTTAATGGGCGCTTTGATTTTCACTTTAACGCTCGTTCCGGTACTTTCGCACATCCTTTTAAATAAAAATGTAAAGGAAAAAAATAATCCGTTCGTGAATTTCTGGGACAGAATTGTTTTAAAAGGATTCAATTTTACTTTTAAACATAAAAAACTCAGCTTAATTGTTTCTCTGTCGTTTTTAGCGGTGACTTTATTTTCAGGGAAATTTTTAGGAACCGAATTTTTACCGCAGTTAAATGAAGGTTCATTGTGGATTACCGCCGAAATGCCGATGAGTTCATCATTAAAAGAATCTTTAAATACAGCCGATCTTCTCAAGAAAGACATTATGAGTTTTCCGGAAGTTACAGATGTTCTCGCGCAGACGGGAAGAAGTAATGACGGAACCGACCCGAATGGTTTTGGGTTCGTACAGTTTGCCGTGAATCTTAAACCCAAAGAAGAATGGAAACGGAACATCACCTATGAAGAACTGATTGAAGAAATCGATAAAAAATTAAGAAATTATCAGGGAATTACATTCAATTATTCCCAGCCGATTTCAGACAATGTGGCTGAAGCAGTTGCCGGTTTCAAGGCAGAAAACGGAATTAAAATTTACGGAGATAATCTTCAGACTTTGGATATACTTGCTGAAAAAGTTTTAAAGGAGGTAAAGGATATTAAAGGCGTAAAAGATGCCGGAATTATTAAAAATATCGGTCAGCCGGAAGTAAGTGTAGTGCTCGACAGAGATAAAATGGCGGCTTACGGAGTAATGCCCGATGATGCGCAGTCGGTTCTGGAGATGGCTTTCGGAGGTAAAACCGCTTCGGAAATGTTTGACGGCGAAAGAAAATTCCCGATCCGTCTCCGTTATTCGCAGGAGTACAGAAAAGATGAAAATGATATTGCAGCCTTAATGGTTCCTACGCAGGACGGTGCTAAAATTCCGTTAAAAGAAATCAGCACGATTGAAAAAGACAACGGAGCTGCATTTATTTACAGAGATGATATTAAAAGATATATCGGGATTAAATTTTCCATCCG
This sequence comes from Chryseobacterium sp. C2(2020), assembly GCF_014218915.1. NCBI lineage: Bacteria > Pseudomonadati > Bacteroidota > Flavobacteriia > Flavobacteriales > Weeksellaceae > Chryseobacterium > Chryseobacterium sp. C2(2020). The sequence goes on along the minus strand of NZ_JACLCT010000010.1, from coordinate 64,142 downwards.
CGACCGTGATTTGGGAAGTACGATTGCCGATGCGCAGAAAGCGGTTTCTAAAATTGATCTTCCGGACGGATATTCTGTAGGATGGACCGGTCAGTTTGAAAATCAGCAGAGAGCTTCAAAACGATTGGCGCAGGTTGTTCCGATCAGTATTTTAGGAATTTTCTTCCTTTTATTTATCCTTTTCGGAAATATGAAAGATTCTTTACTGGTTTTGGCAAACGTACCTTTTGCGCTAATCGGCGGAATTATCGCACTGCACGTTACCGGAATTAATTTCGGAATTTCAGCCGGAGTCGGAATGATTGCCCTTTTGGGAATCTGTATTCAGAACGGAGTCATCCTCATCACAGAATTTCATCAGAATGTTAAAAACGGAATGGATCTGGACAGCTCACTTCTGAATGGGGTGAAATCCAGAACGCGTCCTGTGATTATGACGGCTTTAATGGCATCCATCGGATTAATGCCTGCTGCTTTATCCACAGGAATCGGATCAGAATCCCAAAAACCTTTGGCAATCGTCATTATCGGCGGATTAATAACGGCAACTGTTTTAACCCTGCTGATTTTCCCGATTATTTTCTGGATTTTCAACCGAACTAAAAAATCTCAACAGATCTGATCATTTCTTTCAATTATATTTTAAACTCATTTTAAATTTAACCGCAGAAGAGACAAAAGACTTTATTGGATTTATTTAAAGTATTTCAAAAGTCTGCAAAGAGAAAAAATCTTTGATTTTTTTTAAACTTATGTGCTCTTTTTTCCATTTAAGTAGTAAACTTAAACAACTAAAGGATTACAATCTTTTGCGATAAAAATTTAGACAAGTTTTACTTTAACCTTTTATTTAATCACAGGTGGCAAAAGATATTTAAATAAGATAACTAAAACTTTAAAGAAAGAGTTTATGTTTTCTTTTCTTTACCTTAATAATAAACTATCAATATATTTTCGAAATTTTTTGCCTTTGTGGCAAATAAACATTCGGTTAAAAAAGAATCGCGGAAAACAAAGTTTTCCGCGATTCTCGCTATTGAAATAATTATTATGAGTTTAGAATCCTAATCCCACAGCAAAACCTCTTGCTGCATTTGGGAAATCTGAAACTGCAGTTGCAGCTCCCGTAGAAGTATTGATACTGTATACTTTCGTTGCCGTTCCTACTGTTGCCAATAAATATGCTTTTTGGCTCATGCTTCCGATATCGAAACCGTTCGCACTGGTAATATTGATTCCTAAAGAACCTGTTTCTACCAAAGTTCCGTTATTCGGAGGATTTTGTTGATACAATTTGTCTGTATTATGATCGATAACGAATAAAGTTGTTGAAGTAGCTCCTGCAAAATTATTGGTATAAGCAGCCGCTCCGATCATTGGAGTTCCCGGATTCAGCATTCCGTCTGCTGCCGTTATTCCGCCTGTTACAGGATCAAGACGTAGATTTTGTCCCGTATTGCTTACGACTCTGATCTTATCAACGGTCGGATTAAAATCAAACCCGAAATCTGTTCCCGTAAGTAGCGTAGCAAAAGGAGAAGTTCCCACTGCGGTTGCAGCTCCTGTTCCTAAATTAATAGTATAAAGTCTGCTTGAACTTCCTAAAGCATAAAGCTGTCCGTTCAAAGGTCTGAAATCTATTCCTAAAATACTTTCACCACTCTGAAGTCCCGTAATTCCCTTTGAAACCGGCATCGGACTGTTCGGATTGAAAATCTGAAGGTTGTTTGAATTATCTACTGCGTAAGCAACCGGTTCTGTAGGAATCGCAAGATCAATGATCTGCTGCTGAAGCATCCCGATGTTGGTTGCTTTACCTGTACTCAGATCCAATAAATGCAGGTTGCTGTTTAAAGCTAATAATGCTACACCGTTATCATATTTAATATCAAAAGCAGCCTGTCCTGTAAAAGTAGTTCCCAAACTTCCGACTTCTACCAATGTTCCGTTGTTCGGAGGATCCTGCTTAAATAACTTTCCGGAAGTCATATCAATATCATACAGAACCGTACTTGTAGCTCCGGATTTGCTGTTGGTATAAGCAACCCCTGTTACAGCAGGAGTTCCGCCTCCGTTAATGTTCATATCGGTTGCAGCAACCGCTCCTGTTTCCGGATGAAGTCTTAAATTCTGCCCTGTATTGCTTACTAAACGAATTCTGTCTACGGTAGGATTAAAATCAATTGACGCAATTGTTCCTGAAACAGCCGGTGAAAATGCTGTTGTGCTTACCGCTCTTGCGGAAGCGTTGGAAGTGTTGATGATATAAAGCTTACTTGCACTGGATAAAGCGTAAAGCTCTCCTGTTGCAGGTCTGAAATCGATACTCATCAGTTTTTCGCCTGAAACTACTCCTGTAACAGCGGTTTTAGAAGTAAACATTTTGGGATTGTTGGCATTGAAGGCAACAAGTTCGTTGTTCGCCGTAAGTCCGTAAGCCATAAGATCGGGTCCCTGAACAGGCATATTCATGTCTGTGGACATCATATCATCGGAATCATCACACGAAAATAAGATGATGGTGCTGAACAGTACGGTACATAAATGTAATAATTTTCTCATAATATATTATTTTTAATGGTTCGTAATTCTATCTACGATAAAAGATAAATTATGGTTTTGGCGTACTGTAATTTTTTCTGAATATTATTCTTTAGTCAATTTTATTGCATTCATAATTAAAGAGATAGTTTATATTTTGGCTAAAAGGTTTATTCCGGATTTTCTAAATTGAGAAATTTGTGTAAATTTGCAATCTCAATACATTGAAATATAAGGTTTGTACTTCATTGGATTTGAATATTAAAACTTTTTTTAATAAAAAGGTTTTGGTATTTAAAAATTCATTATATTTGCACACCGAAAATTTGAAAAACAATAAATAAATAATTTTAAATCATGGCAAAGGAAACGTTTAATCGTAACAAACCACACTTGAACATTGGTACTATTGGTCACGTTGACCATGGTAAAACTACTCTTACAGCTGCTATTTCTGCTGTATTAGCTAGCAAAGGTCTTGCTGAGAAAAAAGACTTCTCTGCAATTGACTCTGCTCCAGAAGAAAAAGAAAGAGGTATTACTATCAATACAGCTCACATCGAATACGAAACTGAGAAAAGACACTATGCTCACGTTGACTGCCCAGGTCACGCGGATTATGTAAAGAACATGGTAACTGGTGCTGCTCAGATGGATGGAGCTATCGTGGTATGTGCTGCGACTGACGGACCAATGCCTCAAACAAGAGAACACATTCTACTTTGCCGTCAGGTAAATGTACCAAGAATCGTTGTTTTCATGAATAAAGTTGACATGGTAGATGATGCTGAGTTGTTAGAGCTTGTTGAAATGGAGCTTAGAGACTTATTATCTACTTATGAATTCGATGGAGATAACTCTCCAGTTATCCAAGGTTCTGCATTAGGAGCTCTTACTGCTGCTACTGAAGGTAACTCTGATGACAAGTGGTTCAAAACTGTTGAGCAGTTAATGGATGCTGTTGATGAGTGGATCGAAGAGCCAACAAGAGATACAGATAAGCCATTCTTGATGCCAATCGAAGACGTATTCTCTATTACAGGTAGAGGTACTGTAGCAACTGGTAGAATCGAGGCTGGTATCATCAACACTGGTGATCCTGTAGACATCGTAGGTATGGGTGATGAAAAATTAACTTCTACAATTACAGGGGTTGAGATGTTCAGAAAAATCCTAGACAGAGGTGAAGCTGGTGATAACGTAGGTCTATTGTTGAGAGGTATTGAAAAAACTGACATCAAGAGAGGTATGGTTATCGCTAAGAAAGACTCTGTGAAGCCACACAAAAAATTCAAAGCATCTGTTTATATCCTTTCTAAAGAAGAAGGCGGACGTCACACTCCATTCCACAACAAATACCGTCCTCAGTTCTACGTAAGAACTACTGACGTTACAGGTGAGATCTTCTTACCAGAAGGTGTAGAAATGGTAATGCCTGGTGATAACTTAGAGATCACTGTAGAATTGTTACAACCAATCGCTCTTAACGAGGGTCTTAGATTCGCGATCAGAGAAGGAGGTAGAACAGTTGGTTCAGGTCAGGTAACTGAAATCTTAGACTAATCATCTAACACAATATAAAAGCTTCCGTAAGGAACTTCTTTACGGAGGCTTTTTTTAACTACGGGCATCGTCCAATGGTAGGATACCGGTCTCCAAAACCGTTGATCAGGGTTCGAATCCTTGTGCCCGTGCAAATAACAATTATGAGTTCATTTGTCGATTTTTTAAAAGGTTCTTATAACGAATTCAGACATAAAGTTGAATGGCCAAAGTGGTCTGATCTGCAATCTTCTACAATTGTAGTAACTGTTGCAACAGTGATCTTGGCGTTATTTACTTTTGGAGTTGATGAATTGTTTTCTAAAGCAATCAGCAACATCATTGGAATGCTAATCAACTTGTTCAATTAATAATAAAAGTATTTTCCCAATAATGAGCGAATTGAAATGGTATGTGCTGAAAGCGATCAGCGGACAGGAAAATAAAGTGAAAAACTACATTGAGACGGAAATCAAGCGTTTAGGCTTTGAGCAGTACGTTACTCAGGTAGTTATTCCTATGGAAAAGGTTATTCAGATCAGAAACGGTAAAAAAGTTCCTAAAGAAAGACCTTACTATCCTGGATACTTAATGATTGAAGCTGATTTGATGGGAGAGATTCCTCACGTTATCAAAAACATTCCGGGAGTTATTTCTTTCTTAAGCTTAACAAAAGGAGGAGATCCTGTTCCGATGAGAAAATCTGAGGTAAACAGAATGTTGGGAAGAATGGATGAACTTTCTGAATTTGCAAGCGATGTTGAAATCCCTTATGTAGTGGGTGAAAACGTTAAAGTAATAGACGGACCATTCAACGGATTCAACGGAACTGTTGAGAAAATTCTTGAAGATAAAAAGAAAATTGAAGTTTCTGTACTTATCTTCGGTAGAAAAACTCCTATGGAGCTTAGCTATATGCAGGTAGAAAAAGTGTAAAAGCTTTAAAAAATAATTTAAAAAGACTATTCGAAAGAATGGTCTTTTTCTTTTTTAATATATTTGATGATGATTCGAACTATTTCATTATATGTATTCTTAACATTGCTTCTTTTGTCTGCAATAAATTGTAAAAAAGAAACTTCTTCACCGCCATCGGTCAATTCTCCGTCACCTCAAAAACAAAATGTTGTAATAGCCGTAGATACAACTTTAACTTCGGGAATTGTAGATAATCTTTTAAAACCTGTCTATGATACGATGAATATGAAACCTTTAGAAGAAATGGATGATGAAATACAGCTTTCAAGATCAGATATCAAACGTTTTGTAATAGGAAGAGAAAAATTTGCTGCTTTAGTAGTAGAAAATCAATATCCTTTTGCAGGCGCATCTACAGGATATTGCGATCTGTTCATATTCCGATTCAATGGTAAGAATTGGGAAACTGCCGATTTTATGATCGAAGCATGAAGTGGTGGAATGTATGGGAATTCCGGTTCATTGCATAGCTTTACTGTTATTGGTAAAGAGACGGTATGCTTTGCTTTATCAGGCGGACAAACTCATATGGGAACTTTATTTTATGATGATTTGGTTATTTTCAGCCAGAATAAATTAAAAAAGGTTTGCACTGTTACTACAGAATATTCTTACGGAGATTGGGATGATAATTCAGATGGAACCAGATTTTGTTATAATGTTCAGTATGCGTTTCTTCCATCAGATAAGTCGGTGTACGATTTGCAACTTGTAAAGAAAAGTTGCTTAAAAGAAGATAAGGATCAAATTCTGGATAAAATTGTTGTACCATTCGATAATAGAGACGGTGTGTTTAAAATTCCGCAGTCTTTTGATGATAGTTTGCCTTAATTTATTTAAAAATCAACATATTCCGTTTGCTATTTCAAAAATATTTCATAATTTTGCAGTCCGAAAAGTAGGATTATCTAATGTGAGAATGGATAACCTGCTGAATAATAAATGCTTCCAAACTCATTAATTATTCAAATTTAAAAAACAAACAATGGCTAAAAAAGTCTTTAAAATGGTAAAGCTTCAGGTGAAAGGTGGCGCAGCTAACCCTTCTCCACCAGTAGGTCCAGCTTTGGGTTCTGCAGGTGTGAACATCATGGAGTTTTGTAAGCAATTTAACGGAAGAACTCAAGATAAGCCGGGACAAGTTTTACCTGTAGTTATTACAGTATACGAAGACAAATCTTTTGAATTCGTAATCAAAACTCCTCCTGCAGCAATCCAGTTAATGGATGCGGCTAAGATCAAGGGTGGTTCCGGAGAACCGAACAGAAACAAAGTAGGTGCTGTAACTTGGGCTCAGGTTCAAAAGATTGCTGAAGATAAAATGGCAGACCTTAACTGCTTTACAATGGATTCAGCTGTTTCTATGGTTGCAGGTACTGCAAGATCTATGGGATTAAGAGTAACAGGAACTAAACCAACTTTTAACGCTTAAAACTTAAAGAAATGGCAAAATTAACAAAGAAGCAAAAGGAAGCTTTAAGCAAAGTAGAAAAAGGAAGAATCTATAACCTTGAAGAAGGTGCAGCTCTTGTAAAAGAAGTAAATACTGCAAAGTTTGATGCTTCTGTAGATATCGCTGTAAGATTAGGGGTAGATCCAAGAAAAGCAAACCAAATGGTAAGAGGTGTTGTATCTCTTCCTCACGGAACTGGTAAAGATGTTAAAGTTTTGGCTTTAGTAACTCCAGATAAAGAAGCAGAAGCTAAAGAAGCGGGTGCTGATTATGTAGGTCTTGATGAATATTTACAAAAAATCAAAGAAGGTTGGACAGACGTTGACGTTATCGTTACGATGCCGGCTGTAATGGGTAAATTAGGACCATTAGGTAGAGTATTAGGACCAAGAGGTTTAATGCCAAACCCTAAATCAGGTACTGTAACTATGGAAATTGGTAAAGCAGTAACTGAAGTGAAAGCTGGTAAAATTGATTTCAAAGTTGATAAATACGGTATTATCCACGCTGGTATTGGTAAAGTATCTTTCGATGCTGCTAAAATCAAGGAAAATGCTCAGGAATTGATCTCTACTTTGATCAAAATGAAGCCAACTGCTGCTAAAGGAACTTATGTGAAGTCTATCTATCTTTCTTCTACAATGAGTCCTGGTATTGCAATCGATACTAAATCTGTTAACTAATTATAAATCCTAAGACAATGACAAAAGACCAAAAAGTTGTAGCAATACAAGAGATCAAAGATTTGCTTCAGGATGCAAAAGTAGTTTACGTAGCAGATCTAGAAGGTTTGAACGCTGGAAAATCTTCTGACTTTAGAAGACAGGCTTTCAAGCAAAATATCAAAGTAAAAGTTGTTAAAAATACACTTTTGCAAAAAGCAATGGAGCAGATTGAAGGAGTAGATTACTCTGAGATGTTCCAGTCTTTTAAAGGAAATTCTGCAATTATGATTGCTGAGACCGCAAGTGCTCCAGCAAAATTAATCAGAGATTTCAGAAAGAAAGAAGAAAAGCCGGCGTTAAAGTCTGCTTTCGTTCAGGAAACTTTCTATGTAGGTGACAATAACCTAGAGATGTTAGCTAACATCAAGTCTAGAGAAGAAATGATCGGTGAAATCATCGGATTACTTCAGTCTCCAATCCAGAGAGTTGTTTCTGCTCTTCAAAACAAACCTGAGACAGTAGAAGCTAAAGCTGAAGAAGCCGCACCTGCAGTAGAAGAAGCTCCTGCTACTGAAACTCCGGAAACTCCGGCTGCTGAAGGAGAAGCTCCAGCTGCTGAATAATTTACACTCAAAAAATAATCAATAATCAACAAAAACATTACAACAATGTCAGATTTAAAAAATTTAGCTGAAACGCTAGTAAACTTAACAGTAAAAGACGTAAACGAATTAGCTGCTATCCTTAAGGATGAGTACGGAATTGAGCCTGCTGCTGCTGCAGTAGTAATGGCTGGTCCTGCTGGTGAAGCTGCTGAAGAAAAGACTGAATTCGACGTAATTCTTAAGTCTGCAGGTGCTTCTAAATTAGCGATCGTTAAATTAGTAAAAGATTTAACTGGTGCTGGTCTTAAAGAAGCTAAAGATATCGTAGACGGTGCTCCTGCTCCATTGAAGCAAGGTGTATCTAAAGACGAAGCTGAAGCTCTTAAGAAGCAATTAGAAGAAGCTGGTGCTGAAGTAGAATTGAAATAATTCTAGTTTACATTAAAAATAGAAGCCTGAACAAAATGTTCAGGCTTTTTTTATTGGGTAAAAAAATTCATTTTAATATCTATAAATATTTATGAACTAAAAAAAAGCAATTGTAATTTTTTATTTTTAAATTATTTTTAATTTTTGCTTTTTTATTTTGTTTATTATGTGTTAAATTATTTATATTGCTAAATTTTTTAATAAAAATTTATAATTTAATTGAAAATATACTATATTTGTATCCGTAAAACACACAGCCTTGGATATAAATTATTTTCTGTCGGACATTAATGTGCCGCTTATTCTTTACATGATCTTGTTGAAGTATTTTAATACAGCAAAGCTGTTAAATTCCTCTCTTTATCAACAGATATCATCTAAAAATTTTTACTTATAAAATTACATCACTGCTAATTTTATCACACATTGTAAAATTATCTTTACAGCAGGCATGAAATAACTTTTCATGTAATCTTTCAAAAACTACAAATATCATATAATGAAAAACAAATTATTCGGATTATCCGTGTTGACAATTTTCAGTTGCATGCTAAACGCACAAGTAGGCATTAATACTAATTTGGGACAAGCAACTCTCGATGTTGTGGGAGCGCCCTCAAATCCAAATAAACTTGATGGAATTATTGCACCGCGAATTACAGGAGATCAACTTAAGGGAAAAAACTATTCTACAGCTCAGACTGGTGCAATTGTTTATGTAACAATTCCTGATACAGCACCTTCAGGTCAGACCGCCAATGTTACAAGCACAGGATATTATTATTTTGATGGCTCAGTTTGGATTCAGTTTCTTCAGTCACAGTCTTCAGATTGGAAAACAACCGGAAATTCAGGAACTACGGCTTCTGCGTCAACTTTAGGGACTGCTGTTTCTTCCGGAAACTTTTTAGGAACTACCGACAGTCAGAATTTAGTATTTACAACAAACAATACCGTAAAAGCAATTTTGGATGTTAATGGTAATCTTAGAGGTGGAAATGCCAATACTTCAGCTCCTTATGCATCACTTTCTTGGGGTTCAAACAATACATTATCAAACAATACCTCGTCCAACATCGCTTTAGGAAGAGAAAATACCGTTGCTGCGCAGGCTGCCAACTTTCCGGGTGTGGCAATAGGAGCAGCAAACAGTTCTTTAAGCGGAGCAAAAACAATAGGGAACAACAATTTTGCCACAGGAGCCAATACCATTGTTTTGGGAAATAATAACGGAACTTCCGGATCTAACGTCAGCGGAATCAATGTTGGAAACTCCAATGTGAATTCCGGTGGTTTTGCTTTTGGAACAGGAAATAACGTAACGAGCAATAATTATGCATTTGGAAATGCCAATGTTGCAAGCGGAGCAGCCGGCGCAATAGCTTTCGGAACCAATGCAAGTGCAACCATTGCCAATCAGACTGTTTATGCCAATACCTCACATGCATTTTCCGGACAGGGTGTAATTGGAACAGCAATTACGGACGTTGGTGTAAATATGACTCCCAACGGAACTAATATTCCGGATCTTGAAATCAGTAAAGGGATTTTAATTAAAGCCACCGGTGTACCTGTAACTTCAGACTGTAACGCAAGTAATGAAGGAACTATTGTTTACGGTAAATCCGGAAATACAGGAAACTTTTACGGATGCAGAATTTCCGCAGGAGTATATGCGTGGCAACAATTCTAAAAAATACACAAACTTTAAAATCTATAAAAATGACAAAAAAATTATTTACGAAAATTACAGCATTTCTCATGCTGTTTCTGCTGTCTGTAAAGATTTTCGGACAGGGTTACACACCGATTCGAGGAATGGGAGTGGAAGCAAAACCACTTAACGCAAACGGAATATGCCTGGCTTGTTACAGCGGAAGCACAAATCCCCTTATTGATGCCAATTTGGATAACAGCGTAAGTATGGGAAGCTTTACCACCTTGGTAAGCGGAAACGGAGTTTCTGTTAAAAATACAAACACCAATTATCCTGCAGGATATATTACTGGTTTTAATGTAGATTTAGGAACCAGCGTTTTTACGGCAAGTCTTTTAAGCAACTTAAGAATCAGTACTTATAAAGCAGGAGTTCTTCAGGAATCTTCAAATAGTGCAACTTTACTGTCTGTTCCTGCATTTGGAGGAACCAAAACAAGAATTTTCCTTCACTTTAAAACAACTAAAGATTTTAACGAAGTAAGACTGTATCAGGTTAACACCCTTTCTATATTCAGTGCCCTGAATATTTATTATGCATTTGCTTTTGATCCCAATAAAGTTCCTGTAGATAATAATGGCATCTGTGATGATATTATTGCAGGAAGCGGTGTAGATGGAAATGTTTCAGGAAGCAGCAGCTTTTTAGCACCTCTTTCTTTCGTGGTCGACAGGCAAAAGATTGGCGACGGAGATAAAAGTTCTTACGGTTCTGTTGTTTTACCGGCAGGCTTGTTGGGATCATACTCTGTAGGTGTTTTAGATAAGAATCAGGTTTATCCCGCAGGAAATAAAACAGGGTTTGTTATTGAACCGGACGATCAGGGTAAATTGCTAAGTGCTGAATTTTTGAAAAATATAACAATTGAAACCTATTTATTCGGGCAGTTACAGGATTCTAAAAACTTATTTGATGGAGGAGGGCTGATTAATATCAAAGTGTTAAGATTCGGTTCCAACAAACAAAAAATTTCCCTCAATACAACCAAGCCTTTTAATGAAGTAAGATTAAAAATTACGCAGACAGTAGGTGTGAATTTCGGAGCTTTAAAAGTATTTTATGCCTTCGAAGAACCTCAGGATTGCGACTGTAATGAGTATATTCAGACTTCGGGAACTTCAAGATTAGGAGATATTGTACAGGGTGCTTCATGGACAGGTGCTTCCGGAACGATTTTCGGATTAACCAATATTACCAACACGGGAAATGTTGTAGATACCAACACAACAAATTTTGCAACAGTAAATTTTTCTCCAATCAATTTATTAATTCCAACAGTTAGGTTAACCGTTAAAAGCAATACAGGAGAATATCCTGCCGGAACTTTCGGCGGATTTACCTTAACGAAAAGTGCTAATTTGTTAACTATAAATGCTCTAGATTATATTACCATTACTTTTTATAAAGGAACAACGGTTACAGAATCCAGAACTTCGGGAGGTTTATTCAGCGGACAGTTTATTACTTCGGCTTCCAATCAGTTTTATGTTGGTTTTACAGCAACAAAAGCGTTCGACAGAATGAAAATTGAAATCAATCCCGGAATAGGAATCACTTTGGCGCAGCAATACTACATTTATAATGCATTTGTTCAGCTTGATGACGATCAGGATGGTGTTCCGAACTGTAACGATAAATGTCCGAACGGAAACGACAGTATTGATAACAACGGAAACGGAATTCCGGATTGTGCTGAAGGATGTTCTGTGGTAAATGATAAATCTTCTGCGCTAGACAGCGATGGAGATGGTGTTGCAGATGCTTGTGATAATGATTCTGATAACGACGGCATTCCGGATGCATGGGAAGACCTTAATGGAAACGGAAAATTTGAAGATGATGATGTAGACGGAAACAAACTGGTTATTGCAGAACTGGGAGACGGAATTTCAAGTTATCTTGATCTTGATTCTGATAACGACGGCATTTTAGATTTATTTGAATCTGGAATTCCAACTTCAGTTATTGATCAGATCGATGCAGATCACAATGGGATTATCGACAGCGGCGTTGCGGTAGGAAATAACGGAATTGCAGATATTCTGGAAACATCTCCGGATTCAGGCGTTATGAAATACCCTTTAAAAAATACGGATGGAGACGATAAACCGGATTTTGTGGATTTGAAATCCAATAATATTGACTTCGATCTTTATACCATCGGAAAAGATAATCTGGATGATCTTGGTGAAGGATTTATTTCGAGAATAAACGATGCAGATGCAGATGGAATTCAGGCGGTTGTAGATACGGATCTTATTGCGAAAGGTTCTCCGAATTCCCCTCTTTCACCATATTCTTCATTTGCGAAAAACAGTGCAATTGCAGCTAAAGCTTCTGTGGGAGAAGTAAAGACAGTAGCAAATGATGTTAAAATTTATCCTAATCCTGTAAAAGCAGGTGAAGATTTAAATGTAAAATCTGATGAAGAAGGTACATATACATTGTTTTCAGCTCAGGGACAATTAATCCGCTCAGGTAAATTTTCAGGAAATACCGAAATTGCTACTTCTTCTTTACCGGCAGGAATGTACATTATAAAAGTAGAAACAAAAACGACTGTAAAATCATACAAAGTCATCGTGAGGTAATTTCAATAAATAAAGCGTTTCTACACATAAGTCATTCGCAAGAATGACTTATGTTTTTAAATATCTGAAATTAAATGTTTTATTGATTTTTTTTAATTAACTTTATAAAAAAAGTAATTACCGTAAACAAATAGTAATTATTCTTAGTTTCTTGCAGTAAATATATATTATGACGGCTTTTTCGAATATTGATCATCTGCTAATCTATTTCGATAAAATCGGTCGTACATCAAAATACAGCTAAATCTTAGGTTATTATAATGATTTTAAGATTGAGTTTTTTTTATTAAGGGTAGGTCATCCATATTTTTGGATGACCTTTTTGTGTAAAAAATGTATAGAAATAAAATATTACTGTCCCAAAATTTTTCATCATTAAAAAAGTTTGAGTTTTTGCTGAATGAATAAGGTATACAGATTAGAAAACAGTTGATATTTAAAAAGAATCTTAGCGATCTCCTGCTTTAAAGAACAGTATAATTAATAATGAAATCGAAATTTTAAAACCACAACGATAAGGCAATAGGAAAATCATAAAAACAATTAACATCTTCAGAATGAAGTTGTTTTATTTGTATATGAAAATAAAATGTTGTAGATTTGCAGTCTCTTTTGGCGCGAATAATTGTTTGTAAATCTATAAAATATTGAATATCACCTCTTTCATTTCCATGAAAGAGATTTCGTGTGTATAGATATTACGGCGGTATCTGCCTCAAAAGTAATAAAAATATTTTGCATTACGCTGTGAAAAGATATACCAGTGTTGCAGTTAGGAATAAGATTCTGAGAATCAAAAGGAAAAAATAAAAGACTGTCTCTTAATAGCGCCAATATTATAAGGTCTTTTACAATTTCTGCTCTCAAACTCTTCTTTCTGATATTTTTTAATGAATCAAAATATTTTTTAACCTTTCTTAAAAGTTTTATGAGTAAAACAACACCTACAACTAGGGGAAATCAGAGAGTAAATTTCTCTTCAGCGAAAGGAAAAATCATCACTCCGGACTTTCTGGATATCCAGATCGAGTCTTTCAGTGAGTTTTTTCAGCTTGATACGCTTCCTGAAGACAGGAGAGACGAAGGATTGTACAAAACATTCCAGGAAAATTTCCCGATTACCGATTCAAGAAACCAATTCGTATTGGAATTTTTGGATTATCTGGTAGATTCTCCACGTTATTCAATCGATGAGTGTGTGGAAAGAGGTTTAACGTATTCCGTTCCTCTTAAAGCAAGACTTAAATTGTATTGTACAGACCCTGAACACGAGGATTTCCAGACTGTGGTTCAGGATGTATACTTAGGTCCGGTTCCTTACATGACGCCGTCTGGTTCATTTATTATCAATGGAGCAGAGCGTGTAATCGTAACTCAGTTACACAGATCTCCGGGGGTATTCTTCGGACAGACTTACCACGCAAACGGAACTAAACTTTATTATTCAAGAATTATCCCTTTCAAAGGATCTTGGATGGAATTTACGACAGATATCAACAGCGTAATGTACGCGTATATCGACCGTAAGAAAAAATTACCATTAACCACTTTATTAAGAGCGATCGGTTATGAGTCTGATAAGGATATCCTTCAGATCTTCGACCTTGCTGAAGAAGTGAAAGTTTCTAAAGCTGCCCTTAAAAAAGTAGAAGGAAGAACATTGGCTGCGAGAGTATTGAACACTTGGTTCGAGGATTTCGTAGACGAAGATACAGGTGAGGTTGTTTCTATCGAAAGAAACGAAATCATCTTAGACAGAGAAACGATTCTTGAAAAAGAACATTTGGATCTTATTCTTGATGCAGGTGTGAAATCAATCCTGATTCACAAAGAAAACAGCAACGAGTTCTCTATCATCCAGAATACATTACAGAAAGACCCTACAAACTCTGAAAAAGAGGCAGTAGAGTACATCTATCGTCAGTTAAGAAACGCAGATCCGCCAGATGAGGAAACAGCAAGAGGAATTATTGAAAAATTATTCTTCTCAGAGCAAAGATATTCATTAGGTGAAGTAGGACGTTACAGACTAAACAAAAAATTAGGTCTTAACATTCCTACAACAACTGAGGTTCTTACAAAAGAAGATATCATTGCGATCGTAAGACACTTGATCGAATTGGTAAACTCTAAAGCGGAGGTGGATGATATCGACCACTTATCAAACAGAAGAATTAAAACTGTTGGTGAGCAATTAGCAGGACAGTTCGGGGTAGGTCTTTCAAGAATTGCAAGAACAATCAAGGAAAGAATGAACGTTAGAGATAACGAAATCTTTACTCCGCTTGATCTTGTTAACGCGAAAACTTTAACATCAGTAATCAACTCGTTCTTTGGTACCAACCAGCTTTCTCAGTTCATGGATCAGACCAACCCACTATCAGAAATCACGCACAAGCGTAGACTTTCTGCATTGGGACCTGGAGGTTTATCAAGAGAAAGAGCAGGTTTCGAGGTTCGAGACGTTCACCATACACACTACGGAAGAATTTGTCCGATTGAAACTCCGGAAGGACCAAACATCGGTTTGATTTCATCTTTAGGTATTTATGCGAAAATCAACAGATTAGGTTTCATCGAAACTCCGTACAGAAAAGTAGAAAATGGTAAAATCGAGCTTAATGCAAATCCTATCTACTTAAATGCAGAAGACGAAGAATCTAAAGTAATTGCTCAGGCAAACGTTGAACTAAGCGACAACGGTGAATTCGAAACAGACAGAATTATTGCAAGATTAGATGGTGACTATCCGGTAGTTGAGCCATCTCAGGTAGACCTTATCGACGTAGCACCAAACCAGATCTCTGGTATTTCTGCTTCATTAATTCCTTTCTTGGAGCATGATGATGCGAACCGTGCGTTGATGGGATCGAACATGATGCGTCAGGCAGTTCCTCTATTGAAGCCACAGGCTCCGATTGTAGGTACAGGGCTTGAGCAGCAGGTTGCAAGAGATTCAAGAATCTTAATTAACGCTGAAGGTACAGGTACTGTAGAGTATGTAGATGCCGACAGAATCGTTATTAAATATGAAAGAAGCGAAGACGAAGATTTAGTACAATTCGAGTCTGCTACTAAAACATATAACTTAACTAAGTTCAGAAAAACTAACCAAAGTACTACCATTACCCTAAGACCAAACGTAAGAGTAGGTGATGTAGTGGAAAAAGGACAGGTACTTTGCGACGGTTATGCTACTGAAAAAGGAGAATTGGCTCTTGGTAGAAACTTAGTGGTTGCGTTCATGCCTTGGAAAGGATACAACTTCGAGGATGCGATCGTAATTAACGAAAAAGTAGTTCGTGAAGACTGGTTTACTTCAATTCACGTAGATGAATATTCTCTTGAGGTTCGTGATACCAAATTAGGTATGGAAGAATTGACAGCAGATATTCCGAACGTTTCTGAAGAAGCTACCAAAGATCTTGACGAGAACGGGATGATCAGAATCGGTGCTGAAGTGAAGCCTGGAGACATCATGATTGGTAAAATTACTCCAAAAGGTGAATCTGACCCGACTCCTGAAGAAAAACTTTTGAGAGCGATCTTCGGTGACAAAGCCGGTGATGTAAAAGATGCTTCATTGAAAGCAGATTCTTCATTAAGAGGTGTTGTTATTGACAAGAAATTGTTCTCAAGAAACATTAAAGATAAAAAGAAAAGAACTGAAGAAAAACTTAAGCTTGAAGAAATTGAAAACACTTACAAGGCTAAGTTTGATGACTTGAGAAACACTTTAATTGAAAAATTAAACACGCTTGTAAGCGGTAAAACTTCTCAGGGTGTGAAAAACGACCTTGATGAAGAAATCATCGGTAAAGGGGTGAAGTTCACTCACAAATTGTTGACTTCAGTTGAAGATTATGTAAACGTTAGCGGTTCAGACTGGACAGTTGATAACGATAAAAATGAATTAATCAAACAGTTAATTCACAACTACAAAATCAAGTACAACGACATTCAAGGGGTTAAAAACCGTGAGAAATTTGCAATTTCAATCGGAGACGAACTACCTGCAGGGATCATGAAGTTGGCTAAAGTGTACATCGCTAAGAAACGTAAACTGAATGTAGGAGATAAAATGGCGGGTCGTCACGGTAACAAAGGTATCGTTTCGAGAATCGTTCGTGAAGAAGATATGCCATTCCTTGAAGACGGAACACCGGTAGATATCGTACTGAATCCACTTGGAGTACCTTCGCGTATGAACATCGGTCAGATCTATGAAACAGTTCTTGGATGGGCTGGTCAGAAATTAGGATTGAAGTTCGCGACGCCAATCTTCGACGGAGCTAGCTTAGACCAGATTACTGAATACACTGAGAAAGCAGGTCTTCCTAAATTCGGTCACACTCACCTTTACGATGGTGGTACCGGAGAAAGATTTACTCAGGCTGCAACAGTGGGGGTAATCTATATGTTGAAACTAGGTCACATGGTTGATGATAAAATGCACGCACGTTCTATCGGCCCTTACTCATTGATTACTCAGCAGCCGTTAGGAGGTAAAGCTCAGTTCGGAGGTCAGAGATTCGGAGAGATGGAGGTTTGGGCTCTTGAAGCATTCGGAGCATCCAATATCCTGAGAGAGATCCTTACCGTGAAGTCGGATGACGTTATTGGTAGAGCGAAAACTTACGAAGCTATTGCAAAAGGTGAATCAATGCCTGAACCAGGTATTCCGGAATCATTCAATGTACTACTTCACGAGCTACAAGGTCTTGGATTAGACGTAAGACTAGAGGAATAATTTTAAATTTTAAATTATAAATACTGAATGGAAACATTCGGAAATTAATCTAAAATCTAAAATCTAAAATTTAAAATCTAACAAATGTCAAATAAAAATAAATCAAGTAGATTTAATAAAATAACCATCGGTTTAGCTTCACCCGAATCTATTCTTCAGGAATCGAGAGGGGAGGTTCTTAAGCCGGAAACTATTAACTACAGAACGCATAAGCCTGAAAGAGACGGTTTGTTCTGTGAAAAAATCTTCGGTCCTGTAAAGGATTACGAATGTGCTTGTGGTAAATACAAGAGAATTCGTTACAAAGGGATCGTTTGTGACCGTTGTGGAGTAGAAGTTACGGAGAAAAAAGTACGTAGAGAGAGAATCGGGCATATCAACCTGGTAGTTCCAATTGCGCACATCTGGTATTTCCGTTCTTTACCGAACAAAATCGGTTACCTTTTAGGGATTCCTTCCAAGAAATTGGATATGATCATCTACTATGAAAGATATGTAGTGATCCAGCAGGGTATTGCTAAAAAATTAGACGGTTCTGATTTCGAAAATATGGAATTCTTAACTGAAGAGGAATACCTTGACATCATGGAAACTCTTCCGATCGAGAACCAGTATCTTGATGATTCTGATCCGAACAAATTCATTGCTAAGATGGGTGCGGAAGCGGTTGAAGAATTACTAAAAAGAATCGACCTTGATGCATTGTCTTTCGACCTGAGACACAAAGCACACAACGAAGGTTCAAAACAAAGAAGAACGGAAGCTCTGAAAAGATTGAACGTTGTAGAAGCATTGAGAGGTGCTAATACAAGAATGATCAACAGACCGGAGTGGATGATCATGCGTGTACTTCCTGTTATTCCACCAGAACTAAGACCATTGGTTCCGTTGGATGGAGGACGTTTCGCAACTTCCGATTTAAATGACCTTTACAGAAGAGTAATCATCAGAAACAACCGTTTGAAGAGATTATTGGAGATCAAAGCTCCTGAAGTAATCTTAAGAAACGAGAAGCGTATGCTTCAGGAATCTGTAGATTCACTATTCGATAATACAAGAAAATCTTCAGCAGTAAAATCTGAATCAAACAGACCGTTGAAATCACTTTCAGATTCATTGAAAGGGAAGCAGGGTCGTTTCCGTCAGAACTTATTAGGAAAAAGGGTAGATTACTCAGCGCGTTCCGTAATTGTTGTAGGTCCAAACTTACAGCTTCACGAGTGTGGTATTCCTAAAGATATGGCTGCGGAATTGTACAAACCGTTCATCATCAGAAAACTGATTGAAAGAGGAATTGTAAAAACAGTAAAATCTGCTAAGAGAATCATCGACAGAAAAGAGCCGGTAGTGTATGATATCCTTGAAAACGTGATGAAAGGTCACCCTGTTCTACTGAACAGAGCACCTACGCTTCACAGATTGGGTATTCAGGCATTTCAGCCTAAGATGATCGAAGGTAAGGCAATTCAGCTTCACCCGTTGGTAACAACAGCATTCAACGCCGATTTCGATGGTGACCAGATGGCGGTACACTTGCCACTAGGACCAGAAGCAATCCTTGAAGCTCAGTTATTGATGTTAGGTTCTCAAAACATTTTGAACCCGGCAAACGGTTCTCCAATTACGGTACCTTCTCAGGACATGGT
This sequence comes from Chryseobacterium sp. C2(2020), assembly GCF_014218915.1. Lineage (NCBI taxonomy): Bacteria > Pseudomonadati > Bacteroidota > Flavobacteriia > Flavobacteriales > Weeksellaceae > Chryseobacterium > Chryseobacterium sp. C2(2020). The sequence goes on along the minus strand of NZ_JACLCT010000010.1, from coordinate 45,225 downwards.
TCTTGGTCTTTATTTCATGACCAAAGAATTGAGTTCTACAGAAGATATGAAAGTAAAAGGTGAAGGTTTGGCATTCTATTCTCCTGAAGAAGCAGAAATCGCTTATGCGGAAGGAAGAGTATCTTTAAATGCTAAAGTAAGATGTAGACTTCCGGTAAAAGAAGAAGGTCAAATCGTAACAAGATTAATTGAAACTACGGTAGGTAGAATCTTATTCAACCAGATTGTACCAAAGCAGGTAGGATATATCAATGAGCTTTTAACGAAGAAATCATTGAGAAACGTTATCGGTAAAATTCTTGCAGATACAGATTTCCCTACAACAGTGAAATTCCTGGATGCAATGAAAGATTTAGGATATTCAAACGCATTCAAAGGAGGTCTTTCTTTCTCATTAGGAGACATCGTGGTTCCTGTTGAGAAAAAGCAGATGATTGCAGATTCTATCGGAACAGTAGATGAAATTAGAGCCAACTATAACATGGGTCTTATTACAGATACAGAACGTTATAACCAGGTAATCGACGTTTGGACTACAACCAACGCCAACCTTACCGAGATGATCATGGGAAGAATGAAAACCGATCAGGGAGGTTTCAACTCTGTATACATGATGCTTGATTCCGGAGCGAGGGGTTCTAAAGAACAGATCCGTCAGTTATCAGGGATGAGAGGTTTGATGGCAAAACCGCAAAAAGCTGGTTCTACCGGAGCGGAGATCATCGAAAACCCGATTCTTGCTAACTTTAAAGAAGGTCTTTCCATCCTAGAATACTTTATCTCTACCCACGGTGCCCGTAAAGGTCTTGCGGATACCGCTCTTAAGACTGCCGATGCAGGTTACTTAACGAGAAGATTGGTAGACGTTGCACAGGACGTTATCGTTACAGAAGACGACTGTGGAACTTTAAGAGGAACAGAAGTTACCGCACTTAAGAAAAATGATGAGATCGTTGAAAGAATCTCTGAAAGAATCTTAGGTAGAGTTTCTTTACATAATATTTATGATCCTGAAAGTGATGAATTAATTGCTGAAGCAGATCAGGTAATCAGTGAGGCGTTAGCGAAGAGAATCGAAGAAGCAGGATTAGAAGCAGTTGAAGTTCGTTCACCACTTACTTGTGAAGCTAAAAAAGGTATCTGTGCAAAATGCTACGGTAGAAACTTAGCGACAGGGAAGATGATCCATATGGGTGAAGCGGTAGGTGTAATTGCAGCACAATCCATCGGGGAACCGGGAACTCAGCTTACGTTGAGAACCTTCCACCAAGGGGGTACTGCAGGAAACGTATCAGAAAACCCATCAATCGTTGCAAGAAGAGACGGTATCGTTGAAATGGATGAGGTAAGAACAATTACTTCTGAAGATGAAAACGGTAACACTGCTGAAGTTGTAGTTTCCCGTTCAACAGAATTCAGATTAGTTGCTGATAACGAGTCCAGAACTCCGTTAATGGTAGCTAACGTACCTTACGGTTCCATATTATCTGTAAAACCAGGTGATAAAGTGAAGAAAGGCGATGTAATCTGTAAGTGGGATCCGTATAACGCGGTTATCATTGCAGAAACTGCCGGTAAGGTAGAATATGAAGACATCATCCAAGGGGTTTCATTCCAACTGGAGATTGACGAACAGACAGGATTTGAAGAGAAAGTAATCTCTGAATCCAGAAATAAGAAAGCCGTACCTACATTGAAGGTGGTAGATTCTAAAGGAGTTGAGCAGAAAGCATACAACTTACCGGTAGGAGCCCACTTAATGGTAAACGATGGTGAAAAAATTAAGGCTGGTAAAGTCTTAATCAAAATCCCGAGAAAATCTGCAAAAGCAGGGGATATCACCGGAGGTCTTCCGAGAGTTACCGAATTATTCGAAGCAAGAAACCCTTCAAACCCGGCGGTGGTTACAGAAATCGATGGGGTAGTTTCTTACGGAAAAATCAAGAGAGGTAACCGAGAATTGATCGTTGAAGCTAAAACTGGAGAAAGAAAAATTTATTTGGTTAAATTATCCAACCAGATTTTGGTACAGGAGAATGACTTCGTAAGAGCTGGTTCGCCACTTTCTGACGGTTCCATTACTCCGGACGATATCTTAAGAATCAAAGGTCCAACTGCGGTTCAGGAATATTTAGTAAACGAAATTCAGGAAGTTTACCGTTTACAAGGGGTAAAAATCGACGACAAGCACTTCGAAATCATCGTAAGACAGATGATGACAAAAGTATCTATCGTTGATGGAGGTGATACTCAGTTCCTTGAAGGTGCTCTTGAACACAAGTATGACTTCTTGGAAGAAAACAACAGAGTATTCGGTCTGAAAGTCGTAGTAGATGCCGGAGATTCTAAAGTATTCCAGCCGGGTCAGATGATTACAGCAAGAGAATTAAGAGACGAAAACTCTAAACTGAAGCGTGAAGATCAGGCTTTAGTTGAAGTAAGAGAAGCTTTACCGGCTACAGCTACACCTGTATTACAGGGTATTACAAGAGCAGCTCTTCAGACGAAATCGTTTATGTCTGCAGCATCGTTCCAGGAAACAACTAAGGTTCTTAACGAAGCAGCAGTTGCTGGTAAAGTAGATGATCTTAACGGCCTTAAAGAAAATGTAATTGTAGGACACAGAATTCCTGCAGGTACAGGTCTTAAAGAATACCAAAATGTGATCGTAGGTTCTAAAAAAGAATTCGAAGATCTTAACTAAAAATAATGATTCGGAAATTTGAGGTTTGAATTTATTTTTATATTTTCACAACCTCAAAATTTCGAATAAAAAATATTTTATAACAATGGACAACAATCAAAATCCACAAGACGGAAACATCAACATCGAATTAAACGAAATGGTAGCAGCGGGGATCTATGCTAACTTAGCTTTAGTAAACCACTCTCCATCTGAGTTTGTAGTAGATTTCATCCAATTAATGCCGGGAGTACAACAAGCTAAAGTAAGATCAAGAGTTATCCTTGCTCCGCTTCACGCTAAAAGAGTACTTTCTGCTCTTCAGCAAAACATTGCTAACTACGAGCAGCAATTCGGAGAAATCAAAGAAGTTGAGCCTTTCGTATTAGGAGGAAACAACGTAAACGCTTAAGATTTACTCTCAAAAATAAAGAAAGCTGTTTCACAAAAGTGGAGCAGCTTTTTTCTTTTAAATGATGAATAGTTTCGCATTCTCTTCATTCTTATATTGATATTTTTTTAAATTTGTTTTTAGAAAGGATATAAAGAATATGATCAATAATCAGTTTATTATTAACAAATTTGGCTTTTTAGGAAATGATTTTTTAAAAGAGCTGGATAAACACGCCATCGTTACAGAAATTAAAGCGAAAACCGAGATCGTAAGAGAAGGACAGAAAAATAAATTTGTTCCGTTCCTTATTAAAGGTTCCATAAGGGTTTTCAGCCTGAATGACGGTCGCGAACTGATTTATTATTATATCCGTTCTAATGACAGTTGTCTCATGACATTCTCCTCAATCTTTACAGATTGCACAAGCCGCATTTACGCCGTTACGGAAGAAGATTCCGAAGTATTGCTGTTCCCTGTATCCGTTGTCCATGAATGGCTCATTAAGTTTCCGGAAATCAACAGGCTTTTCTATTCAGAATACGACAAAAGATTTATTGATGTGATGAATATGGTAAATGATGCCGTTTTTCATAAGTTGGATAAAAGAGTTTTAAACTATATAAAACAACAGATTTCAGCAACCGGAAACAATCCCATCAAACTTACCCACAGAGAAATTGCAAACAGTTTGGGAACTTCAAGAGAAGTAGTAAGCCGTGTTCTTAAAAAAATAGAAAACGAAGGCGAAATTATTCAGACCAAAGAAGGCATAAAAATACCTGTAAATGAAAATGTTAGTCAAGGCTAATAAATGATATTTAATTATTTTAACATTTTCATTGATAAAAACAATACAGTCGGTGACTTTTATCACACAATTTTAACTCGATAAGTCGATAAGTTTGTTGTACTAATTTAAATAAATGTGTATGACAAAAACTCTCTTATTTTTGTCAATGTTTGCTTCAGTTTTTTCCTTTGCACAGGAAGACCTGCTGAAAGATATTGATACCGTTCAGACGAAAAACACCGATGTTTCCCAACCCGCTTTTAAAGCTTTACAAATTGTAACCGGGCAATCTACCAAACTTCCCGCAAAGAATGAATGGTATATTGTTGTGGCACACCGTTTCGGTGATGTAAGCAAAGGTTTTAAAGACTTCTTCGGGCTGGATGATGCTTCCACAAAACTCGGCGTCATTTATGGCATTACAGAAGGGATCTCAGTAAGCCTTTCCAGAGAAACCAACCTTAAAACTTTCGAAGGCGGAGTAAAATACAAGCTCGTAAAACAGAGCGAAAACTTTCCCGTAGACGTTGTAGGCTACAATGTTCTGGCTGTAAATACAGATCTCAGTAAAGATAATTATCCGCATCTTCAGTTTGGGGACAGACTTTCTTACCTTACACAGGCTTTAATTTCCAGAAGATTCAGCGATAAATTTTCTCTTCAGTTAACACCGTCATACGTTCACAAAAATCTTTACGAACCTACTATTGAAGACAAAAACCAGTTTTTGGCAGGTTTGGGAGGGCGTTATAAAATCTCCAAAAGAGTTTCTATTAATGCAGAATATTTTGTGAATTTCGACAATCACAGTTTCTACAAAAATCCGCTTTCTTTAGGGATGGATATAGAAACCGGGGGACACGTGTTCCAGCTTTTATTCACCAATTCCCAACTGAATTCGGATATTGGTTATCTAACCAATGCCGCCGGAAAATGGGATAAAGGGCAGATTTTCTTTGGGTTTAATCTTTACAGAGTATTTTAGAGTATGAAAAAATTGATATACATCGTTTCATCAGCATTAGTATTAACGGCTTGTGAAAGCAGAACGTATGAGGAAATTTCGGATAATACTCCGATTGCAGAAGTGGTAACTTACAATAAAGACGTAAAGCCCATTATGGATGCCAATTGCGTGAGTTGTCATTCACCGGGAGTTCAGGCGCTGGCAAACTACTCTCAGGTGAAAGCAAATATTGATAACGTTATAGACAGAATAAGCCGCGCTAACGGAGATCCTTTAAAAATGCCTCAAGGCGGAAGTTTATCGCCCTCACAAATTACGATCATCACGAAATGGAAAGCCGACGGGCTTCTCGAAAACTAGAAATTAATATGAAAAAACTATTTTTATTTATAACAGCGTTATTATTCACCAATCTTGCTTTTGCCCAAAAATATATGGCTAAAACAGGAAAAGTAACGTTTGAAGCATCTGTACCTCTATTTGAAGATGTTTTTGCACAGGACGACAATAACGTCGCGGTAATCAATGCCGATACAGGAGATTTTGCATCAGTTTCTGTCGTGAAAAACTTCCATTTCAAAACAAAATTAATGGAAGAACACTTCAATGAAAGCTATGCCGAAACGGCGAAATATCCAAAGGCAACCTTCACCGGAAAAATTCTGAATTTTGATAAATCCAAATTATCCGCAACGCCACAAAAATATACCGTTCAGGGAAAATTAAATTTTCATGGAGTAGATAAGGCGTACAATTCTGCGGCAACCATTTATGCCAAAGACGGGAAAATTTATATGTCTGGAGGATTTGTAGCAAAAACAGCCGATCATAAAGTAACCATTCCGAAAATGGTATCTAAAAAGATTGCTGAAAACGTGAATGTTCAATACAACTATGTTCTTACAAAACAATGAGAAAATTAATTTTATTGTTAGGAATGTTTCTCAGTTTTACTTTGGCAACTGCTCAGGAAAAAGCAAAATCTATTTTTGATGTGGCAAGAAGCGGTACAGTTGCTGAAGTGAAGGATATGATGAAACAGAATCCGGACATCATTAACCAAGCTAATGAAAGCGGTTTTTCTCCTTTAATTCTGGCTTGCTACAGAGGGAATGTAGACGTTGCCAAATTTTTGATGGACAATGTAAAGGACATTAATTATAAAAGCCGTGAAGGAACAGCTTTGTCGGGACTTTCCGTAAAATATAACAAAGATCTGGTAACCTATATTTTAGAGAAAAAGGCAGATCCGAATATTGCGGATGCTACAGGATCGACTCCTTTATTCTGGGCAGTAAAATTCGGAAATAAAGAACTGACGGAATTACTGCTGAAATACAAAGCCGACAAAACCATAAAGGATGCACAGGGAATGACTCCTTTTGAGTATGCTTTACAGACAAACAATAAAGAAATAATTAACCTACTTAAAAATTAAAATATGAAAAAAGTTTTACTCACATTATCAATGGCTCTTGCAATTTCTGTAGGAGCGCAGTTTTCGTCGGGTACAGTTAATTTATCGGCTGCTGCAATGACGGTGAAATTAGACACGAATGCAACTACCGCTACGCTTACTTTAACCGGAGACAGCAATTCTATGCTCGGAATCGGTTTCGGATCAAGCGGAATGGCAAACGGATCAGATGGATTTATTTACAATTCATCTTCAAACAGAGATTATACATTCGTAGGATTTTCCTCACCTTCTGCAGATGCTACGCAGGATTGGACTCAGGTTTCAAACACCGTTTCGGGAAGTACAAGAACAGTAGTGGCTACAAGATCTCTTGCCGGAGGAACCGGAGACTTTGCCATTCCTAATTCTGCGGGAACCATTAATATTTTCTATGCAAGAACTGCAGGAGGAACGGGAATATCTTACCATTCTTCAAACAGAGGCTACGCTTCTCTTACGATGGGAGCTGTTTTAGCAACCGGAGAAGTCGCTGCACAAAGCAAAAAAGTAGTTCTTTATCCAAATCCTGCAAAAGAAACCATTAATTTCAAAGATGCCGATAAAATAAAAAATATTGATGTTTTCGAATCTACCGGAAGAAAGGTAAAAACCATAAAAGCTGATGGAAAAGAAGTGAATATTTCCGACTTGAAATCTGGAAATTATTATCTGGAAATTACGTTGAAAGATGGTTCAACATCTTTTGAACAGTTAATCAAAGAATAAACGGAGACCACTGAAAGGTGGTCTTTTTTTATGAAAAATATAAAATGATAATTGTGGCACAAACAATGAATATAATTCCTGCTAAAGTATTTTTTAATCCTTCGGATTTTGGGTGGGAGCTGTATTTCTTGTTCATGCTCTCAGAATTGCAGCGGTAAATAAATACCCACCGAATAAAATTTCCCAAAAGATCCAGCAAAAATTCCAATATTTTGTATTTTATTTAAATATAAATATTAAAGTTGTTTAAAGTAATTTCAAAATTAACCACAAAAGGCACAAAAGACAATGTTAAAGCGAATTTCATTAATAATCAAAGCGCTCAAAAGAATAAAAATCAAAGATTTTTAAAAACTATTGTGAACTTTTTCATTGATAATGATCAACTTTAAATAAAAGTTTAGTCATCTTTTGTGACTTTTGTGGTTAAATAAAAAGTTTAAACAGACTCATTCTTAATTTACACTCATTCTAAAAAATGCTTTTAATGTTTTTTTAACCAAAGAATCTTTTCTTTCAGGATTCTAGACCCTAATTTTGCAGAAAATATAAATCATGAAGAAAAGCCTTCAATTCTTACTGTTAATTTTTTCACTGACAGTTTTTGCCCAAAAAGATAATGTTGATACAGAAGAAGTTGTAGTTCCTGATCGTTACAATACGGCTGAAGCTCAGACAAAACCTTATGTCATCATGATTTCTACCGATGGATTCCGTTATGATTATGCTAAAAAATACAACGCAGAAAATCTGTTGAAATATTCCAATGAAGGAGTTCAGGCAAAAGCGATGATTCCTAGTTATCCAAGCATTACATTTCCCAATCACTGGACATTGATTACCGGATTGTATCCTTCTCATCACGGACTCATCGATAATTATTTCTACGATTATCAAAAGAAGGAAAGTTACGCCATGAGCGATAAAAAAAATGCCGAAGACGGAAAATGGTACGGCGGAACGCCGCTTTGGGGACTCGCTGAAAAACAGGGAATGCTTTCCGCTTCGTTAATGTGGGTAGGTTCTGCAAGCAATGCAGGAGGAAACAGACCAACCTATTATTACCATTATAACGAAAAATTCTCACCATCTGAAAAAGTGGACAAAGTCATCGAATGGCTAAAGCTGCCAATGGAAAAAAGACCACATTTCATTTCATTGTATTTTCCTGAAGTTGATGCAAGCGGACATCATTTCGGTCCGGATTCCAGAGAAACGGAAGATGCGGTTCATCTGGTAGATGGAGCTATTGGCGAACTGGCTCAGAAAATTCATGATTTAGGATTACAAAATGTAAACTTTGTCTTTGTTTCTGATCACGGAATGATAAAAGTGGATGGAGGAAGTCCGTTGGAAATTCCCGCAATACTTTTTAATAAAGAAAGATTTGATTTTTACAATTCGCAGACTTTATTGAGGGTATACGTTAAAAATTCTGATGAGGTTAAAAGGGTTTATAAGGAATTAAAAACCAATAAGACAGAAGATTATGAAGTCTATCTGGATAAAAAACTCCCCAAATATCTTCATTTTTCAACAAAAGATGACCGGTATAAAAGAATCGGACAGATTTTATTAATTCCCAATGCTCCTAAAATTTTCTTGGAAAAAGGAAAAAAATCATCGGTTGGAAAACATGGCTATAATCCGCAGATAGTTCCTGAAATGAAAGCTACATTCTTTGCTTGGGGACCGGAATTCAAAAATAATTTGGTGATCGACGAATTTCAGAACATCAACGTTAATCCTTTGGTTGCAGATATTTTAGGATTGAAAATCGATCAGCCTATTGACGGGAAATTGAAGGTTTTGAAGGCGATTTTGAAAGAAAAGGAATAAATCAAGGTTGAGGTAAAGATTAAATTTAAATAATCCATTGATAAAAGTTTCGGCGAGCCAAAGGCTCGCCGAAACTTTTGAATGTAATGATTAAATGACATAGGAAAATGGAGCGTTAAGAAAATTTAAATTTAGTCCATTAAGAAATTCCCACTGTTTGATACGCGAGACAAATATTAAATCAAAAGGCAAATCTTTAATTCGCGCAAGTTTTGGGAATTTTAGGATTAAATTTTAATTTTAGCGGAAGTTTCCGAGTCTTGAATTTTTGTTTCTTTTGTTTCAGGACAAAAGAAAATTTGAATATCCGTTAAACAACCTATTACTATGCACTGATATGAAAATCAATTATTTATAACAGACACTTCGACAAGCTCAGTGTGATACCTCTAATACTAAACGCTTGATTTCTAGCGATGTCAAGCTGAGCCTGTCGAAGCTTTAGGTTAATAAACGGACAATCAATAAAGAAAAAGTTGTAAAATAACATTAAGCATTAAATTTATCCGCAAACTCTTTCGCAAACTCCTCCAATTTAATTTTGCCATCAACAATAGAACCATGTTCAATAAAATCCTTCTGAACAATTCCGGTACGGATTCCTCTTCCCATTTCTGTATACAATTCTGCCATTTCCTGCGGAACTCCTGCCTGAAGCATTCCGTGTAAAGAATCTTCATCTTTAAATTCTATCCAAGGAAGTTCCGGTTTTCCGATGGCATTTCCGAAAATATTTGCAAAATCCTGCGCTTTGCGAACGTCGCTCACAATGTATCTTATATTTTTACCTTCAGAACTTTTTACAAGTTCTTCAGCAGCAGCTTTTGCAATATCTTTTGGATGAACTAATGGAACTTCTGTATGGTTAGGATAATTTGCTCCAAGAATTCCTGCGTTTTTAATCAGAGGAATATCATTAAAGAAATTGATGTAGAAATATCCTGCTCTTAAAAAAGTGACTGACGTATTTTCCAGCTCATTGTAGAATTTCTCAATAGCATGAAGACCTTTTATCGGTCCGTTTTCCACAGGAGATTCTGCTCCGATGCTGCTCAGCATTACGATTCTTTTAACTCCGGTTTGTTGAACGGCTTCAGCATAATTCTTTCCTGCATTTTTTGTGTTTTCAACAAGATTTTCAAATCCCATATTGGGTGGAGTCATCAGAAACGCGGCATCATTTCCTTTAAAAGTGTCAACCAAAAAGTTCAGGTCTGTAATAGAACCGATAGCCGCTTTAGCTCCCAGATTTTCAATTTCATTTTTTTTAGATTCGCTGCTGCTGATTATGGTGATATCATGTCCTTCTGCAATTAATTGCTCTGCAAGAGGTTTCGCTACATTTCCCAATGAACCGGTGATGATGATTTTCATAATTTTTATTTTTTTGTTGATAATTATTTTTTTATTTCCTGATACAAAGGTATATTTGTACTTACTTTTATACAAGTACTTACCCTAAAGTATGTATTCATTATGACAGCCATAAAAGAAACATCAACCATTCAGCAGAATAAAAAATACGCACTGGATTCCTGTCCCGTAACGTATGTCATGGAAAAAATCGGAGGATTCTGGAAACCGATAATTTTATATCATCTTTCTAACGGAGACAAAAGGTACAGCGAACTGAAACGCGCCATTCCTGCGGTAACCGAAAAGATGCTGATTCAGCATTTAAAGCAACTGGAAAATGACGGACTGATCATCAGAACCGCAAAACCGGTTGTTCCACCCCATGTTACTTACGAATTGAGTGAGGCAGGAAAAGGTTTAATTCCGGTTATCAGTTCCATGGCAGAATGGGCATTTAAACACATGGAGGGAAAATATGACCATTTAAGAAAGGTAGCATTGTAAAAATTTAACCATCAGAAAAATTTAACCATCAGAAAGCTTAATTTCCATAAACCATAAACCACCAACCGTCAACAAAAAAGCCCTCTGAAGAGAGCCTTAGTTAACAATATACAAAGAATTACAAAGATTGCATATCAATCACGAAACGGTATTTCACGTCGCTTTTCAGCATTCTGTCATACGCTTCATTAATATCCTGCATTTTGATTAATTCAATATCCGATACAATATTATGTTTTCCGCAGAAATCCAGAAGTTCCTGAGTTTCGGCAATTCCTCCGATTAAAGATCCGGCAACCGAACGACGCTGGAAAATAAGCGGTCTTGTACTTGGAGCTTCATTTTCGAATTCCCCTACAAATCCTACCATAACCAGAGTTCCGTTTAAAGCAACAGTCTGCATGTAAGGATTAATGTCGTGTTCATAAGGAACAGTATCAATAATCACATCAAACTTCCCTTTTACAGCATCCATCTGATCCAGCTCCGTAGAAATCACCACATGATCTGCTCCCAGTTTTTTAGCATCTTCCGTTTTTCCCGGAGTTCGCGAGAATAATGTTACTTCAGCGCCCAAACCTTTTGCCAGTTTAATCGCCATGTGTCCCAAACCTCCCAAACCTACAACAGCAACTTTAGAATCAGGACCTACATTCCAGTGTCTTAATGGAGACCATGTTGTAATTCCTGCACAAAGAAGAGGAGCAACAGCCGCTAAATCTAAATTTTCAGGAACACTTAATACGAAATGTTCATCTACAACTACTTTCTGAGAATATCCGCCGAAAGTATGACCTCCCAAATGTTTATCCGGTCCGTTGTAAGTTCCTGTGAAACCATTCTGGCAATATTGCTCAAGATCGTGTTTGCAGCTTTCGCACTCGCCGCAAGAATCTACCATACAGCCGACCGCCGCAAGATCTCCAACTTTAAATTTTGAAACTTCATTTCCTACATTAGTCACTCTTCCTACAATTTCATGTCCCGGAACTACAGGATACATCGATCCGCCCCAGTCGTTTCTTGCGGTGTGAAGATCGGAGTGGCAAACACCACAGTATAGAATTTCAATTTCTACGTCTTTTGCTGTTACTTCTCTTCTTGCAATATTTAATTCCTGTAAATCGGCAGTCTTGGATTCTGCTCCGTAAGCTTTTACTGTGAATGTACTCATTTTGTTTAGTATTAATTATTTTGATTAGTTTATTCTTTGATTCAGAATAGGGAATTCGTTATTTTCTTAGTTGCAAAATTCGAACCTTTTAGAACAAATCATCTTATATAAATTACGGAAAGATGTACCAATTTTACAGACGAAATAAAATGTCTCTTTAAAAGTGGTAATTTTGAATGGCAATTAAAATTTACTTCATGAAAAATCAGGAGGTTGAAATCTACAATACGGTTTCAGAATACAATAAAATGCTGAATCACGAGACGTTACATCCTTTGGTAAGTGTAATCGATTTTTCCAAATCTGATCCTATTTGTCAGCATTTGAGACAGTTTGGTTTTTACACGATCTTTTTAAAAGATGTGATGTGCGGCGATATGCAGTACGGAAAACACAGCTACGATTATCAGGAAGGAACATTGGTTTTTATTGCTCCGGGACAGACATACGGAATTTCTAATGCAGGTACCTACATTCAGCCAGCCGGTTTTGCTCTTATTTTTCATCCTGATTTATTAAAAGGAACCAACCTCGGAAAAAATATCAAAGACTATAATTTTTTCTCCTATGAAGTTCATGAAGCACTGCATCTTTCAGAAAAAGAAAGAGAAATTATTCTCGAATGTTTTAAAAATATAAAGCATGAATTGGAACAGCCGATTGATAAACACAGTAAATCTTTAATTGTAAATAACATCGAACTGTTCCTGAATTACTGTATGCGGTTTTACGACCGTCAGTTTATCACCAGAGATCACATCAATCAGGGAGTCATCGGAAAATTTGAAACTCTTCTGAATGATTATCTTACTTCTGAAAAGCCTAAGAATATAGGTTTTCCGATGGTTCATTATTTTGCAGAACAGCTTAATCTTTCAGCGAATTATTTTGGAGATTTAATTAAAAAAGAACTGGGTGTTTCCGCTCAGGAATTCATCCACAATAAACTGATTGATGTGGCAAAAGACCAGATTTTCGATTCTGCAAAGTCCATCAGTGAAATTTCTTATAATTTAGGCTTTAAATATCCGCAGCATTTTACCAGACTTTTTAAAAGTAAAGTCGGTGTTTCTCCGAGTGAATACAAAATGCTGAATTAGTTTAAAAAATAAATTTCTACGAGTACAACGAGCAAATCTGTTGGTTAAATTAGCGCAAAAAAGAGATATTGAGGTGAAGTTAAAGTAAGAAATCACTACCTTTAAAAAGCAGACCAATATTGTTTCATCATGACGGCACAACAAAATACAGGAATTCATACTTTTCATACTTCTATCGGTAAAATATCTGCAATAAAAATAAACGGAGTGATCAAAGCGAAAAGCATCCGTTACGCGAGATCAGAAAGATATAAAAAGCCCGTTCCTGTAGAAGAAATACAGAGTCACGAAATTCCGGATAAAACACCGGTCTGTCCTCAACACATCAGTCCGTTACTTGAAAGATTAATCCAGAAAACAAATGTCGATCATTTCGAACCCGATGAATCTCCTCAGTTTTTAACAATTACCCGTCCGGAAAATTTTGAGGCAAATGAAAAACTTCCGGTGGTAGTCTGGATTCACGGAGGTTCTTATGAAATTGGCTGCGGAGATCTGCCCACTTCCGATCCTTCGGTTTGGGTAAAAGAGCAGAATCTTATCGTTGTTTCCATTACATATCGTCTCGGACTTTTCGGATTTTTGGGAGGAAATGAAGTAAGACCTGCCAATTTAGGTTTATTTGATATGATTGAATCTCTGAAATGGATTCAGAAAAATATTCATAGTTTTGGCGGAAATCCGGAAAATATTACCCTTTTCGGGCAGTCTTCCGGAGGCGATGCGATTGCACATCTGATGATTTCCGAAGGAATTGATGGATTGTTTAAAAGAGCCATTATCCAAAGCGCACCGCTTGGTTTCAGGATGAAAAGAAGTAAAATGTCTTTAGAATTTTTCAGGAAGACCGATTTTCTGAAAGATGAAAAAGATCCCCTGAAAATGGTGGATGAATACGTGAAATTTTTACCCTCATTCAGAAAATATGGTTTAAAAACGGCGATGCCTTTCTGTACGCAATATGGTTTTGCCCCTTTGTGCACGGAAGAAGAAAGTCTGCCGAAATGGAAAGAGAATGCGAAAAAATATGATGTATTAATCGGTTCCAGTCATGACGAAACTGCTTTTTATGTAAAAACGGCTCAGGAAGGATTTTACACCTATCTCCACGAAAAGATTCTCAACAAAATCGTTCGTAAAACAACAGAATCCATTTACGAAAAACCGGCAAAGATTTTTGCTGAAAATTATGCTTCGGGTGGTGGAAATATTTATCAGTTTAAAATTAATTCTGTTCTGAAAAATAATTATATCGGAGCTTCCCACTGTGTAGATCTTCCTTTGATTTTCGAAAATCAGGAAGCATGGAAATCGGCAGAACTTTTAAAAGATGTTCCGTGGAAACACATTCAGGAAAACGGAAAAAAGCTTCGCGCATTGTGGGCGGAATTTGCAAGGACAGGAAAAATTTCCGATCATTCAGAACGACCGGAAATTCTTGAACTCCGAAAAGTTTAGTTTTATTTTTAAACACGAATACCACGAATTTTCTACATTTTTTAAACACAAGTGTCACAAATATTTTCACGAATAATTCAAATAAATTTTAGATAGCTTCATTTAAAATTGTGCTATTTGCAAAAGCATTCATGTCATTTGTGAAAGCCTTTTGTGATCTTCGGGTTCAAATTATTCAGCAAGCCAGACACTCACATTTCCCGCCGGAACCGGGAAATTTCCCCAACCGTTTTCATCGATGGTAATTTTATCTTCAAATCTTCCCAATGCATCATAAAACGTTTGTCCGATGTATCTTTCTCCTATTTCCATAGGCTTTTCGTAAGCATCTTTATTGCTTAAAACTACCGCACATCCAGAATGTTCCTCATCACCTTCACGAACCCATCCAAGACAATTGGCATCCTCAAAATAATCTCTCTGTTCGCCGTAAGCATTGTTTTTTCTGGCTTTCAGAAGTTCTTCAATGCCATCCACTTTATTTAAAAATATTTCCTGATCATTGCCTTCCTTATCTTTATCCACATAATGCGCTCCGTAGAGATCCGGATAAAACACACACGGATAACCGTCTTTTCTCAGCAGAATCAATGCATACGCCAAAGGTTTGAACCATTCTTCAACTGGAGCTTCAAGATCCTGTAAAGGCTGCGTGTCATGATTATCCACAAGACTTACCGAGTGAAGCGGATCTGCCTGAGTAAGGCTTTCGTCAAAGATTCTCCGCAAATCGTAAGAATTTCCTTCGTTGGAAGCGGTGTGAAAATTATTCTGTAACGAACTGTCGAACAGGCTCATGCATCCTTCGGTAACATCGATGTATTTCTGCAAGAGATTCAGATATCCGGGAGCCCAGTATTCGCCGACCGCAAAAATATTTTTTCCGGTATTGGAACGGAGAAGAGTGAGCCATTCTTTATAAAAATCAAATGAAATATGCTTTAAGGCATCCAGTCTCACGCCGTCGAAATCGGTTTCATCAAAGTACCATTTTGCCCAGTTGTTCAGTTCTTCGCGTACGAACGGATTTCTGTGTTCCACATCATTGTACATCAGATAATCGTAATTTCCTTTCTCATCGTCGATCATTTCTTCCCAGTCGGTTCCGTATTCGTTTTTAATTTTAAAAATCTGCGAATCCATTCCTTCTGCATAATCCACGCCGCTGAAACAGGTGAAATTCCATTCAAATTCAGAATATTTTTTATTTCTTCCGGGAAAGGTAAATTTGGTATAAGACTGTATTTCTATTTCATCCGAGATTATTTTTTCTCTGTTTTCTTCATCTACTTTTAATGCTTTAAAGGTTTCCAGTTCATCTCCGCCGCCTTTATGTCCAAGTACAATATCTACAATTACTTTAATATTGTTTTCTTTAAGCGCCTTTATCGCCTTCAGGTAATCTTCTTTCGTGCCGTATTTGGTGGGAATCGTTCCTTTCTGATCAAATTCTCCGAGATCATAGAGGTCGTAAGCGTCGTAGCCAATAGAGTGACCTCCTGTTGCGCCTTTGTAAGCGGGCGGAAACCAGACTGAGGTAATGCCGAGTTCGGCTAAATATTTTGCGTTTTGTTCTGCTTCTTTCCACAGCTTGCTGTCTCCTTCTGTATACCAGTGGAAATACTGAATCATCGTTTCATTCATAAATTGTAAAATTTGGTTACTACAATTTAGTGAAAAAATCCGGATTATCAGTCTTCGAATTCTTTAAACGGAATTTTTAGTTGAACGGAAACCTGTTTTTTTTCTTCAGTGTTGAGGTGGGAGAGGGATAATCCCAACAGTCTCACCGGTTTATCGAATGGTCTTAATTCCCAAAGTTTTTTTCCGGTTTTCAGATATTGTTCGGCAGAGGAAAAATATTCTTCTTTGGTGATACTTCTTGTGTAGAGTGAGAAATCTTTGTATTTAATTTTTAAAGTTAAAGATCTTCCGAGAATATTATTTTTCTGTAAACGTGTGTGAAGCTCTTCACTCAGGCTTTCCAGTTTTTCATTGACCTGCTGTTCATCAAAAAGATCTTCAAAAAAAGTTCTTTCTACCGCTACACTTTTCTGGATGCGGTGCGGTTTTACTTCCGAATGATGAATTCCGCGAACCACATTGTAATAATAAGCTCCGGATTTTCCGAACAGCCTTATTAAATCTTCAATGGATCTTTTCTTTAAATCTTTCCCTTTGTAAATGCCTAAGCTGAACATTTTATTAGCCGTTACTTTTCCGACTCCATAAAATTTTTCTACCGGAAGTTCTTCCAGAAAACCTTCGATTTTGTCGGGATGAATGGTTTTCTGTCCGTTCGGTTTGTTGATATCTGAAGCAACTTTGGCTAAAAATTTATTCACAGAAATTCCGGCGGAAGCAGTAAGTCCGGTTTCGGCAAAAATTTTCTGACGGATCTCTTTGGCGATCTGATTGGCAGATTCCATTCCTTTTTTATTTTCTGTAACGTCGAGATAGGCTTCATCCAAAGAAAGCGGTTCCACCAGATCGGTATATTCGTAAAATATTTCACGGATCTTTTTTGATATTTCCTTGTAACGCGCAAAACGCGGAGGAACAAAAATAAGGTGCGGACATTTTTCTTTTGCCGTTTTGCTGGGCATTGCAGACCGGACTCCGAATTTTCTGGCTTCGTAACTTGCCGCCGAAACCACACCACGATGTCCGCCTCCGACTGCAATTGCTTTTCCTTTCAATTCAGGATTGTCGTGCTGCTCCACAGAAGCATAGAATGCATCCATATCGACGTGAATTATTTTGCGCATGGGAAAAGAAGAATCCATACCGCAAAGATATGGATTCCTGTATTTTTAATTATTTTCTTTTGTCCTGAATTTATCTAATCGCAAGGATAGACAAAGATTTATAGAAATGAAATATTTTTAAGATAAAACAAAGCCGTTTCACTTATTTTCGAAATACAATTGAATAAATCTTGTCTTACTTTATTTAAGTGAAGCGTCTTTGTATAACTTAAAATAATAGACAATATAAAAATTAAAGCTTTGTTTTGCTTTGCGGTAAAAATAAGATTTACTTCAAAAGTTTATCAATTGTTGCCTGTATTTCCGGATCTTCAGGAGTAATAGCGTAGTATTTTGCAATGGCAGATTTCTGATCAATCACCATATAACGTGGAATCCAGTTCAGATCAACATAATTATTGAAATCGTTTTTCCAGCCGGATGAGAACCAGTAGTTTTCTTTGTCTTTCATCTCAAATTTTTCCAGACTTCTTTCAAAGCCTTCTTTGGAACGGTCTAACGAAAGAAATACAAAATCTATGTTTTTATTTTTTTCTTCCAGTTCTCTGGCTTTCGGAAGTGCATTTAAACAGTCTCTGCACCATCCTGCCCAAAAATCAATAACCAGAACTTTACCTTTATGCTGATCGAGAATCTGCTGAATGGTAACCGTTTTTCCGTCTTCATCTTCCAGTTTCTGCGCCAAAGCTTCTTTGGAGAAACCCTTTTTCAGAACTTTCGGCGCCTGTTGAGAACAGCCTAATCCGAAAATTCCCATCATTAATAGTAACAACAGTTTTTTCATGTTCAAAAAAATTATGTATGCAAATCTAGACAATGCCGTCCAATCTGTACTGATTTTTTGATGACTTAATGAAAATTGATGGGATTGAAGATTTCTATTGAATTTACAATTAAAAAATTCACAAATTTTATCGTTCTGAAAACATCGACAAATATTAAGTCTGTTTAAACTTTATTTAACCGCAAAAGTCACAAAAGATCTACTAAATTTTTTATTTAAAGTTGATTATTATAAATGAAAAAGAAAACAATAATTTTTAAAAATCTTTGATTTTTATTCTTTTGAGCGCTTTAATTATTCTGAAAATTCGCTTTAACATTATCTTTTGTCCCTTTTGCGGTTAATTCTGAAATTAGTTTAAACAAGTTTATTGTTAATAATCTTAGGTTTACTAATAATCTTTCACCAAGCCTTTTACAACTGCAATTACATTCGGCATGGCTGTATTGGCTGCGTTCAGAACTTCTTCGTGAGAAACGGAGTGGGCAATATCGGGACCGCCTAAATCGGTCACAACGGAAATACCAAAAACATCCATTCCCATATGTTTAGCAACGATCACTTCCGGAACGGTACTCATTCCTACAAGATCTCCGCCAATGGCTTTAATCATTCCGTATTCTGCGGGAGTTTCGAAAGTGGGTCCCTGTAAAGCTACATAAACACTTTCGTGGACGGTAATATTCTGTTCAGAAGCAGTATTTTGTGCAACGGAGATCATTTTTCTGCTGTACGGTTCGCTCATATCCACAAATCGGGGGCCGAAAGAATCGATGTTTCTGCCGCGAAGCGGATGTTCAGGCATCATATTGATGTGATCCCGGATGATTGCAATATCTCCGATCTTATAGTCTGGATTAATTCCGCCTGAAGCATTGGAAAGAATGAGATTTTTAATTCCCAACAGATAAAAAACACGGATCGGAAAGACCACCGTTTCTATTGAATGCCCTTCGTAGTAATGAAAACGACCGCTCATCATCAGAACTTTTTTTCCTTCCAGAATTCCGTAGATCAGTTTTCCGCCGTGTCCTGCAACGGTAGTCTGCGGAAAGTTGGGGATTTCAGTGTATTCTAATGTATGAATAGCTTCCACTTCATCCTGCAGTCTGCCTAAGCCGGAGCCTAAAACAATGGCAAAATCGGGAGTTTCTTTAATGATATTTTTAACGAAATCTGCGGTCTGCTTAATTTTTTCTAACATAATCTAAGATGATTTGATTGAATTCTTCCTTTTTATCAATAATTACATTGATCGGCCAGTAGTACACAATATCTCTAAGATAATCAAAACTTTTCAGGCGCACATAGTCTTTTTCAGTGGTTAAGATCAATTTATATTCCCCTAATTTTTTATATTCCGCGACAATATTTTTGATGTCTGCTTCCGTGAAATTATGATGATCTCTGAATTTTAAGTGTTTTACCCTTTGCGAAAATTTTGCAAGATGGGTGAGGAGAGGTTTCGGATTGGCAATTCCTGTAATTAAAAGAATATCATAATAATTCAGGTTGTTGTCGGGAAGCATTTTTTCTCTTCCGTATACATTTTCGTCGTATCCGATGGATGAAAAGAATACTTTCTGCGTACGGTCCGGTCTTATTCTGGAAATGTAATACTGTTTGGTTTCCTCGGTAAGTTCATCGGGACATTTGCTCACCATGATGATATCCGCTCTTTTGGATCCGGCTCTGGATTCTCTTAAATCTCCCGCCGGCAAAAGATGATCTTTAAAATAAGGATCATTAAAATCGGTCATCATGATGTTGAATCCAGCTTTTATCGCTCTGTGCTGCATTGCATCGTCCAGAACCAGAACATCAAGATCCATATCGCTGATTACTTTTTTGGCTCCGGGAACTCTTTCTTCGGAAACTGCAATTACGAAACGGTTTTTAAAGCGTTCAAACAACTGCATGGCTTCATCGCCCACAGTTTTGTAGTTGCTTTCATAATTCGTAACAGCATATCCTTTCGTAAGTCTTCCGTATCCTCTGGAAAGCACACCGGTT
The DNA here is from genome assembly GCF_014218915.1 of Chryseobacterium sp. C2(2020). Classification (NCBI taxonomy): domain Bacteria; kingdom Pseudomonadati; phylum Bacteroidota; class Flavobacteriia; order Flavobacteriales; family Weeksellaceae; genus Chryseobacterium; species Chryseobacterium sp. C2(2020). Next base: position 25,210 of record NZ_JACLCT010000010.1, on the reverse strand, counting down.
CTGTAATGCTTAGACAGGAAATGAGCAAGATACATCACCATCGGCGATTTTCCGCTTCCGCCCACAGAAAGGTTTCCGACACAGATTATCGGCGTTTTGAATTTCACAGATTTAAAAATTCCCAGATCATACATTGTGTTTCGGATACCCGTTACCATGTGATAACCGAGGGAAAAAGGATAGAGGTACCATCTTTTCATACGTTTGCAAAAATAGGAAATTTCGCAGGGATTTGGATGAATATGGGAGCTACTTTTCGATATTTATTTAAAAAATCTGTTATTGATTATCATCAAATTAAAGTATTTTTGTAGAGTTATAATCTGCTGTGCATTTTAACTTGTCTTTCTGTAATAAGTGAAATGCCTTTGTTTATCTTTAAAATGGTTGGGAATTGTAGATAAATAAAAATCTTTGTAGTCTTTGCGTCTAAGTTCTCGCAAGGTTAAACAAAGTTTTATTAAAACAAATCTTTTTTTAAGTTAAACAAAGCCACTTCGTTTATGGAAGAAATACAAATTGATATTGATTCAAATTAAGTTATATGTACAAATAAACAACAGATATTTATTTTATTACCTTGAGATATTTTATAGAATTTTCCTACAACGGCAAGAATTATTTCGGTTACCAGATTCAGCCGAATGCTATTTCTGTGCAGGAAGAACTGGAGAAAGCACTTTCCACGATTTTAAGAGAAGAGATTAAGACAACGGGAGCGGGGAGAACCGACACAGGTGTTCATGCGAAGAAAATTTTTGCCCATTTCGATACGGAGAAAATTCTGGATCAGGAACTGGTGAGAAGGCTGAACAGTTTTCTTCCGGCGGATATTTCCATTAAAAGAATTTTTCCTGTAAAAGATGATTTTCATGCACGTTTTGATGCTACTTACCGAACGTATGAATATTATATTTCGCTTGAAAAAAATCCATTTACGGAAGAATTGGCGTGGCAGCACTGGAGAAAATCTTTGGATGTCGAAAAAATGAATGAAGCCTGTAAAATTTTATTTGAATATGAGGATTTTACAAGCTTTGCAAAATTACACACCGACAATAAAACCAACTTCTGCAAAATGTACAAAGCAGAATGGGAACAGAATGGAAGTGAACTGAAGTTTACGGTTTCGGCGAACCGCTTTCTGAGAAATATGGTGAGAGCTATTGTGGGAACAATGGTTGAGGTAGGTTCGGGGAAATTGCAGCCTGAAGACGTAAGAAAAGTTATTGAAGACAAACACCGAAACTCTGCGGGAACTTCTGCACCGGCGCATGGGTTGTACTTGGTGGATGTGGGATATGATTTTGAGTAATATTTAAACACAAATTCCACAAATAATTCCACGAATATCCACAAATAATTTTCGATTTTCTTTATTAGATTTGAGTCATTTGTGAAAAAATATTAGTGTAATTTGTGTTTAAAAGAAAACAAAAAAACGAAAATCATGAACGAAATCGAAAAACTTGCCTTTGCATTACAACATTTCGCGGGACTTGAGGAGTATGATTTTCAGCCGTCATTGGTAGTTTGCCTCGTCGGACATTCACATTTGCTTCCCTGAATATTGGTTTGCGCTGTCGGAAGTTCATTTTTGTACGCCCAAGAGTTGGTTTGCCCTGTCGGAAATTCACATTTGTTTCACTGAATATTGGTTTGCCCTATCGGAAGTTCATTTTTGTACGCCCAAGAGTTGGTTTGCCCTGTCGGACATTCACATTTGCTTCCCTGAATATGGGTTTGCCCCGTCGGAACTTCCGACGATAAGAACCTGTAAAATCTTGCCGCCGGAGATCTCCGGTGATCCGTGTTTTTTTCTTTGCTTAGTTTTAAATTGAGCATTTTTATTGTTTTTCATCTATACCATAAATAACATCAATCTGAATTTTTCATCAGGAATTAATGAAGTTGTAAAGGCTGACAAATTTGAAAGTCTTATTTTTGCATAGAATTTTATATAATTCTTTTCTTCAATTCGTACAATGAAAAAACAAGATACCTGGGGAATTGTTAAGAGGCTGTTCTTTATCGGAATGAAGTTCCGTTCTTGGTTCATCCTTACTTTAGTGATTTCCATTTTTCTGGCAATAGTTTCTACTTACCGTCCTTATCTTACCATGGAAGTGGTGGATAATGATATTACCAAACTGAAAGATAAAGCGCTGATGCTAAAGCATATTTATCTTTTGATCGGTCTGGTTTTTACAGAGACCATTTTAAACTTTTTTCTGGTTTATTTCTCCAATTTCATTTCGCAGAATGTAATCCGAGATATCAGAGAGAGGTTGTATAATAAGCTGATTTATTTTAAAACGTCTTTCTTCGATAAAACTCCGATCGGGCAGTTGGTGACGAGAGCGGTTGGCGATGTAGAAACCATTGCAACGGTGTATACGGATGGTTTTTTGATGGTTTTCGGAGATGTACTGAGAATTATTTTTGTACTGGTAATGATGTTCAGTACCAATGTTCATCTCAGTTATATTACATTGGCGATTTTACCTTTAATGGTCGTCATTACAAGATTTTTCCAGAAAAGGCTGAAAAAAGCATTCGGAGATGAAAGAAACTGGACTTCTAACCAAAATTCTTTCGTTCAGGAAAGACTGGCGGGAATGCCGATCATTCAGGTTTTCAACAGGCAGGAAGCTGAATTTAAAAAGTTTGATGATATCAATATTACTTTAAAAAGTGCGCTGCTGAGAACGGTTTTTATCTTCTCGCTGTTTTTTCCTGTGGTGGAATTAATTTCGTCTCTTTTTATCGGGTTTATCCTTTTTTACGGAGGATATATTACGATCAGTGCGGGAGTTGTGATTGCGTTTATCCAGTATATTTCGATGCTGATCCGTCCTTTACGACAGATTGCCGATCGTTTCAACAATATTCAGCGAGGAATTGTAGGTGCAGAAAGGGTTTTAGGATTAATGGATGAAGACAATGCGATGCCGAACAACGGAAAAGTAAGGAAAGATCATTTTGACGGAAAAATAGAGTTTAAAAATGTACATTTTGCGTACGATGAAAAGCAGGAAGTATTAAAGGGAATCGATTTTAAAGTAAATCCGGGTGAAACTGTTGCAATCGTTGGCGCAACCGGAGCCGGAAAATCTACGATCATCAGTTTAATTACAAGATTGTATGATATCAATTCCGGAAATATTTTAATTGATGATGTGGATCTGAAAGATTATGAGCTTTATAATTTAAGAAGCCACATCGGAGTCGTTCTGCAGGATGTTTTCCTGTTCCACGGAAGTATTTTTGAAAATCTTTCGTTTGGGGATGAAAGCATTACGCTGGATAAAATAAAAGCAGGGGCAAAAGAAATTGAAGTTGATGAATTTATTGAACAGCTTCCGGGAGGATATGATTATGTGGTAAGCGAGAGAGGTTCGTCCATTTCTCTGGGACAGAGACAATTGCTGTCTTTCTTAAGAGCCTATCTGTCTGATCCGAAGATTCTGATTTTAGATGAAGCCACGTCTTCCATCGACCACGAAAGTGAAAAATTAATTCAGAGAGCCACGGAAAAGATCACGAAAAACAGAACGTCGATCATTATTGCACACCGACTTTCTACCATTGAAAAAGCCGATAAAATTATTGTGATGGAGCATGGAAAAATTGTTGAAGAAGGTAAACATCTTGAACTTCTGGACAAAAACGGATATTACTCCACGCTTTATAAAGCTCAGTTGAGACATGAAGTGGAACTGGAAGAAGAAACTAAGAAGTAATTTGTTGTAGATACAAGAAGGTTAAAATCGATTGGTTTTAACCTTTTTTATTTGATTTCGTATTCTTTCTGTAAAATTTTCAAAAATTCATCCTTGGAAATTCCTTTTTCGGATTTGAAATGAATATTCATCAAGCCTTCGTCTGTAGTAAACTGATCTTTTCTGTAAAGATGATCCAATAAACTCTGAAGTGAATATTGTCTGGTTTCAATGCTGTATATTCTGTCATCAACTATTTTCGTTTCAGATAATACAGGTTCGTTGTCATTTATAAAAGCTTTCTGCTCAATTCTTATATCGTAATCCTGTGTTTTTTCAGCAAAAGGAGACGTAAAAAGCAACATGATGCAAGGAATAGAAATTCCGAACAGAAGATTCCATAACGCATGATAAAGCATACTGTAAAAAATATTCAGTCTTACACGAATGTAGCTTAAAATAAGTCCACCCGACAATTGAGAAGCCACAATGAAGGGAGACAATGCATAAAAAGTCCACGAATCATTCACATAATTATCCAGATGCACCAATCCGAAAATGATTGAAGAAATATAAACCAGAAACGGAAAAATTCTATTCCATTTTTCCCTGTTGATAAGGTGTGAAAAAAGTTTTTTGTAACGGAGAGCATATCTGAAAATAAATTCTTCTGAAAGCGGAGCAAAAATTACCATTAAAAAGACCGCCTGAAACCATGTTAAATTTTCAAAAGCATCGGATGGTTTTAGAGTGATAAATTTTTCCGTGAGATAGTTTAAAGGAAGCACTAAAACCAAAAAGAAAATAATCTCAATAATCAGAAGATTGAAGATGAAGTAAAATTTTATTTTTGAAGAAAATTCAATCTGAACGTCATCTGGCTTTTTTATAAACTGTAAAAGATCTTTGATATCACGTTTCAATCTTTGTAAATAATTCACGAAGTAATTTTTAAAGCACGAAATTAAAATTTTAACGTTAATGAAAGTTCATTTTTTGTGAAATTTATCAACATTCATATTTTTTTCAGAAGTTTTTGGATAATAAAATCAGGATTTTTTCATCTTGAAGATTTTACTGAATTGAAGCACAATCGGAAGTTCTTGAATTCAGGTTTCTCTGTATGGAAAAAAATTAAACAGGGATAAAAATAGTTCTGAAAAAGCGATTTTAAGCACAATCTGTGGAATTTTTCAAATTATTTATTTAAACGTTAAATCTGCTGAATCTATATCTATATTTTAAAATAAATTTGATTTTAGTAAAAAAAGTGATAAAATAATGTTTAAATCTTATGTTTGTAAGGAATATTTTGTTAACTTTATTCAGAATTTAAACACAACCCCTTTATTTTGGTAGGGTGTTTGATGTAAAGAGGTAATTTTAATTAAATCCAAAAATATAGATGAAGAATATACAAGATGAATTTCAGGTTTTTAAAGACGAATTAAGAAAGTTGAATATCGAAGTACAGAAAGTGGTGAAAGTAGGGAACGGCAGTATGGATTTCCACGAAGTTTTTTATAAATCGCCAAGGTATGAAGATGTGAAGAGCGTTTATGTTCAGAGGCATAATCTGGACAATATTTTAGAGAAATTTAAGCAGGCTTATCATTAGATAAAAAACGCGGCTCAGGGAACCTGAGCCGCGTTTTTTTTATCATCAATTAATCCTTATCCAGTGTAGAGGTTTTTCTGGTATCCTTCATTCTGATATATACCACGAAGGAAAAGAAAATACAGGCTGTAATGTACCAGTAGAAATAATGTTCCACATTTGCCTATTTAAACCAAAGTGCAATATACTCTGCCGTTCCTCCGAAAACGGCAACCGTTAAAGCATAAGGTAACCCGACTCCCAAAGCTCTTACTTCGGACGGGAAAAGTTCAGCTTTTACAACCGCATTAATGGAAGTATAGCCGCTCACGATAATTAAAGACGACATAATCAGGAAAAATGCACTCCACATTGATGTAGTGTGGCTTAAAGCATTCAGAAGAGGGTAGGTAAAAACAGTTCCCAGAATTCCGAATGCCAATAATAAAGGTCTTCTTCCAATCTTATCCGACAAAGCCCCGAAAACAGGCTGTAAGCAAGCAAAAATAAAGAGAGAGATAAAAGAAACCAGTGTGGATTCTTCTTTGGTAAGATGAACGGTATTTACCAGAAATTTCTGCATATAGGTTGTGTAGGTGTAGAAAGCTAACGTTCCGCCCAATGTTAATCCTACAACGGTAATTAATGCTTTTGGATGTTTAAGCAGTTCTTTTAAAGTCCCTTTTTTCTTCTCACCCAGGTCTTTTTTGTTTTCAAAAGCTTCAGTTTCATGAAGATTGGCTCTTAAATATAAAGCGATAACAGAAAGTAAGGCTCCAATTACAAAAGGAATTCTCCATCCCCAATCTTCGAGTTGGGTTTCCGTTAAAAGCAATTTCTGCAAAATGAGCTGAATTCCCAAAGCAATTAACTGTCCGCCAATTAAAGTCACATACTGAAAGCTGGAATAAAATCCTCTCCGGTCTGAAGTTGCCATTTCGCTGAGGTAGGTTGCCGAAACACCGTATTCTCCGCCCACACTCAGTCCCTGCAATAACCTTGCGATTAATAACAGAAGAGGAGCCAAGACACCAATGGTTTTATAAGTGGGCGTTAAAGCAATGAGTAAAGATCCGAAAGACATCAGCAAAACGGAAAGCGTCATTGCTTTTTTTCTTCCGACTCTGTCTGCAATACTTCCGAAAAGCCATCCTCCGACAGGACGCATCAGAAAACCTACGGCGAAAATTCCGGCTGTGTTTAAAAGCTGCGCCGTCATATCCGAATTAGGAAAAAAAGAATTTGAAAAATAAATGGCAAAAGCAGCATAAGCATACCAGTCGTACCATTCTACCAGATTTCCGATCGATCCGCCTACAATTGCTTTGATTCTTTGGGTGGTGGTAATTTGTGATGAATTCATGCAGGAAAGATATTTCTTTTCTTTAATTGTGAAAAGTATTTTAGATTTAATTTATCTGAAAATCGTATAAAGGAATTGACTTCCCAATTCATGAAGTATATATGTCCTTAAATTTTCGTCTTCGGGTAAAAACTCCATTCCCTGCAATCCATTATGCATTTCCATATTTCCAACACCTTTGATGCTAAACATTGCCATCATCAGATGATAGTTTTTTTCATCCATCAGTCGATAAATTTCAGGTATATCATCCACAGTTTTGCCGGTAAGATGAGAGAATGCACTTGCATAAAAATGCTGATACATGGGATCATTAATTTCTATTAAAGAACTCTCATAATAATATTTAATGATGTTGTAAATTTTCTCGTATAGACGATCTTTTGTTTTCAGGATAAACTGTTTTCTGTAATTTTTTATCGGGACAATTCTTTCGTGCGAAATATAAAAGTATTCCGAATATCCGGAATAGATGACCTCAATTAATGGTTTATGATGGAAGCGGGAAAATTTTCTGACAATAAAATTTTCTTCTATTTTATTTTCTGGAATCAATGCTAAGTTTAATGCCCTTTTTTGTTTGAACTGTCTGTAAAAATCTTCCGTTTCACTACAGTTTAAAGAACTTTCAGATAATTTATCATATTTAATAAAATATCTGTATCCTAAAACAAACTGAATAGCATAGTGAACAGAAACGTGAGATGAATACATATGTGTTTATTTCAGACCAATATAAAAATAAAACCGCTCTCCGAAAGAACGGTTTTAAGTAGGCAGTAAAAATTTTTAAAATCGATATCCCAGAGACAATCCGCTTCTGAAGCCAAGCCATGGTCCGTCTACATTTACTTTAGCGCCGTTTGCATTGGTTTCTACGGTGTAATTTACATAAGGAATATCCAGATCTTCAATTTCTTTTTTTAGCTGCGCCTGCATATCGGGAGTCAGGATCACATCACTCGTCATGGTAAAATCGCCCTGTCCTTTTCCGTAATGCGCTCCTGCGATCCAGAAATCCAGAACTAAATTTTTGCTTGGCGTAAGGAAAAACTGAACGCCCACCATTATACCGCCACTGTTTCCGTGTGCGCTTCCGTTTCCTTTCAGAGGAATCTGATAGGTCGTTCCGCTGAAGGTATAATCATAATAAAAATCGAATGTGTTGGAAGTAATTTTGGAATATCTGTAATAAGGGGCTACGTAAAATCCTTTTCCGTAACCGGCTCCGAGATAAAATCGCGGTTCGATGGTAAAGTTGAACGATTTTACTTCGAGATTCTGAAATCTTTTTTCGTCTTCATCACTCAGAAAAGAATTGATGAACGGAACTTTCCCTTCAGGCATGGTTCCGAATCCCATATTTAAAGAAAACCATTTATTAAAAGCTCTTTCGTATGATAGATTGATGTTTCTGAAAACATATGCGGTAACATTCGTCTTGATAATGTTCATTTTATCTGAGGTTTCGGGAACTGTCATTTTAATGACATCCTTTTTAGCCGGAGTTTCAGGAGCTATAGTTTCCTGTGCAGAAAATCCTGAAAAGATAAAAGAGGAAAGAAGGAAGAAGTATTTTTTCATGATCTTATATTTAGTAGGTGATAATTTTCAGAGAGCAAAAAACGGGCAAAAAAAAATAAAAAATACACTTTTGCGTGAAAAATTAAAATTATGTTAATAGTTTGTCTTATTTTGAAATGCTTTTTTAAATTTAAAAGAAATCATCAATAATATGATTGTAATTTCTTTAATAAAGTAATGCTGTTTTTTAATGTGCTTTAATCTGAGATTATTATACAAATAAAAACCTCTTGCGGAAGCAAGAGGCAGATGAACATAAAAAAATAAAAAGTAATTTCTACTTAATATAGTCAAACATTATACGAACTTACAGATTATCTATAAAGATTATGTTTCAAAAATTTTTTTGTAGAGTATGTGGAGAATTAAACTAACTTAACGTTAACAGCGTTTAATCCTTTCTCGCTTTTTTGTACTTCAAAACTCACTTTATCGTTTTCACGAATTTCTCTTGTGCTTAATCCTGAAGAATGTACAAAAATGTCTTTTCCTCCGTCTGCAGGAGAAATAAATCCGAAGCCTTTTGCTTCGTTAAAAAATTTTACTGTGCCTTGTTGCATGGTAATGGGTATTAAAATTATGGTATTATAAATCTGTCGACTTCACAGATTCTACTTGAAATCGCTCTGATAATCGGGTGGCTGAAAAAGTAAACTGAAAGAAAAATTGTGATCTTAAACTATTACAGAATAACGAAGGCAGAAACCTGTTTTATTGATGCTTTTGCAAAGATAGGATAAAATAAATGAATACTGTTTAATTTAATAGGTTGATTATCAAAATTTTATTCATACCTTTCACGCCCAACAGAATTGTTTGCATAATGCCGATGATTTTAATCTAATTCTTATGCAAAAATATTCAGATGCAATTCTGGCAAATCCACAGAAATCTCCTTCCGGATCTTTAAAGCAGGTAAGAATTGCCTATTTTATTATGCTTCATCATAAACCAGAGGTCTTTAAAGAGATGTTTGAAAAGATTTATACAAGAGATCAGTTCTATCTTATCCACATAGACCGGAAAGCAAAAGCAGATTTAACGGAAGAAATACAGAATTATCTCGTGCGGTTTCCCAATGTTTATATTTTGGAAAGTGTAAACATCGTTTCCGGCGGTTTCAGCATGATCCAGACAGAACTGAATGCAATGGAATATCTTCTTAATGCAAGTATAGAGTGGGATTATTTCATTAATCTAAGCGGTGAAGATTCTCCTTTAAAATCGCAACAGATTATCCGCCAGTTTCTTACTGTTAATAAAGGCAGGAACTATATTTTCTATTACGACCAGAAGTTTTACAGACCGGATACGCTAAAAAGAATACAGAATCATTTTACTGAACTTACCCACAAAATTTCTTCTTATGTTTACAGAAGAGAATTTATGAAGGGTGTTGTACCTTACATTGGAGGAAAATGGTTTATGTTTACAAGAGAAACCTGCGTTTTCTTAACCAATAACAAAAAGGTTATGGATTTTGAGGATTATTATCTTCATACGCTTCTTCCGGCTGAATCATTCTTTCAGACGGTCTTAATGAATACAGATTTTACGGATATTATTGTGAATGATGACAAAAGAGCCGTTATCGATCATCCTTTTTTCGGCAAAGATCTTCACGCCGATCATTTTATAGAATCTCTAAAGTCCGGAAATCACCTATTCATCAGGAAAATGAATAAGCAGACTCACCAGAATCTTCTCGATTATATTGAAGAAAGTTATCTTCTTCCACTCACAGAAGTAAATGAAATTGAAAGAGAATTAAAAAAGCATGACCGTCAGAATAATTAATAATTTTCTTCTATCTAAAATTGATAAACAAAGGCATTAATGTTCATTCCTGCGCCTACAGAGGCAAACAAAACAATATCTCCTTTCTGGATTTCGTGATTTTCAAGCTCTCCTTTTAGGATCATCGTAAGCAAAGATGGGATGGTTGCCACGCTGCTGTTTCCAAGTTTCTGTATTACCATAGGCATGATGTTTTCGGGCATTTTTAATCCGTATAATTTGTAAAATCTTTCCACAATGGCTTCGTCCATTTTTTCATTCGCCTGATGGATGATGATTTTATTTACCTGATCGATGCTGTATTTGCTTTCGTCAAGACATTTTTTCATGGCATCCGGAACATGCACAAGTGCAAATTCATAGATTTTTCTGCCTTCCATTTTTATATATTTTGTGTCCTGACAGGCTTCATTGTTGTAAGATTTACCAAAGAATAAATAGTCTTTTTCCTTAAGTGTATAAGACGCCGAAAGATGAGACTGTATACCGGAATTGTCCTGATCGTTATATTCGAGCACAACTGCTCCTGCTCCGTCCGCATAGATCATGCTGTCTCTGTCGTGGATATCAACAACTCTTGATAATGTTTCTGCTCCTATAACCAGGCATCTTTTGGCAATACCGGCTTTAATGAAAGCATTTGCCTGAATAACTCCTTCAATCCATCCGGGACATCCGAATAACACGTCATACGCAACACAAAAGTTATTCTCAATTTTCAGAAGATGTTTTACTCGTGCGGCAAGACTTGGAACCATGTCCGATTGTACGGTTCCAAAGCGGACATCGCCAAAATTATGGGCAAAAATAATGTAGTCTAATGTTTCAGGATCTATTCCGGAATCTTCTATGGCTGCTTTTGCAGCAATTAAGCCAAGGTCAGAAGTTACCTGATCTCTTGATGCATATCTTCTCTCCTCAATACCTGTAATTTTCTTTAATTTTTCGGTAAGCGAGGCATTGTCGTCTTTCAGGATAATTCCCTGATCATCAAGAAAAATATGATCGTTAAAAAATAAATTATCAATTGTTTCAGAAGGAATGCAGTTGCCGATTCCAATAATTTTACCAGTCATGTGAAAACTTTATTTTGGATCTATAAACAAAATATTTCATACTTTTTATCTTTCTTATCATTGTAAATGAATAAAACAATTAATTTTACTGTTAGCACAGATGGTTTTTTTCTAATGAATACAGCTCAATAAAAACTTTTTATTTAAAAGCGGTAATATTATTATTTTCTAGACGGATTTCTAACTCTAAAGGTAGCAGATTAAAAATGAAAAATACTATATTAAATGTGCTTTATTTATAAATTTATATGAGTTGCATCATACTATTTTTTGCGAACCGTGTAATGTACAGATAAGTTTTTTTTGATAATTCAAATCTCAGAACAGATTAATTGTAAAGCTTAATCATCTAAAAGCTTACTGTATAACGGATTGATAATAAAATAATTCAGCCCGAAAAAATCGGGCTGAATTTTATTTAACAGGAAAACTCTTTATTTTTTGATAAATTTTGTCGTCTCCGGTTTATTTTCTTTGCCTGAAACCTCAATGAAATAAGATGCCGGCGGAAGATCAGAAACCTGTATTTTTCCGGATCCCAGATCTGATGTTTTAACGAGTTTACCATCCAGACTGTAAATTTTTGCCTGAGTGTAATTTTGGATATTTCCTTTAATATTGATAAAATCGTAAACGGGATTCGGATAAATTTCCAATCTCTGCTTTTGGGCAGACCAATCTCCGGCTGCTAAAACTGTTGTGTTTAAAGCCTGTGCCGAATTCGTTGTCTGGTTATTAATTCCCGCTACCGGAATGTTTACCACAGTTTCATTGGTAGTGAGGAGCGGAAATTTATATGAACTTCCATAATAGGAGTAAGAAGTATTTACAATAGTTCCTATCGGAAATAAGAAAGAGGTGTCGTTAGGAAGATAAAGGTTGAAATTCTGTACAGATTTTACCCTTAAAACATTGGTAAATGTAGAAGATGCCAAAAGCAGATTTCCCCACGCATCGGCGGTAAGGGTTATTGTTCCTTTGCAAAGGCCGTTTGCAGAAGTGGAGGTGAATGTTCCCTGTGCCTGATCTGTCTCGCTGTATCCGTAAGCGGCAGGATAGGAGATGAATGTACCGTTGTTGGATGATAAATTAAGCGTTGCATCGGTGGTTACAAGGCCTGTAATTTCAAGTTTGGAAGCCGACTGTTTGTAGTATACGGTGTTGGAACTTCCGGTGAGCTTGAGAGTGGATCCGGGAAATGTTGAAATTTCAGAAGCAGAAGGAGTAGAGTAGTTTCCGGGTGCGGAACCGCTTAATACCAACGAAGAATTGTTAAACGTAATGTTTGCTCCTGTTCCGGAATTGTTGGGCGTTCCGGTGGCAAGAAGATAATTGGGATTGTCTCCGGAAACAGGATCATTAAAAGCTTTGGTAACGGTAGTCTGCGCATTGCATACTCCATACAATGACAGCATCAATAGTAAAATTTTTTTCATTTTCGATTTTTTCTTAAAGATAATCAAAAAGTTACGTTCAGAAAGTATTTTTTATTTTAAAATTTTACTGATTGTTATTTTTTCTATTTATGCTACTTTTTAGATGTTTTTGAATCCGGTTAAAAAGTAAGATTTTTAAAAATAAGATCACTAAGAAAATGTATAAGTATCAATCCCAATTGATCTCATATATTCTGAAGGGGTTTTGTTTTCTATCTGCTTAAAAGCTCTGTTGAATGTAGACTGATGCTTGAATCCTGCTGAAACATAGATGTGCATTAAAGTATACTTCGGATAATTTATTTTCATTTCATCCTTGATATAATTAATCCGGTAGGTATTGATGAGGTTTTTAAAATTGGTATCAGTATTCAGGCTGATTGCTTTGGAGAGATACGTTGTATTGATCCCAAATTGATGGGCAAGATCCTGAATGCCAAAATCCGGATTTTTCCATGGAGTTTCAGTTTCCAGATATTCTTTAATGCGTTGATAAATTTCGGAATACATCTGAAGATTTTCTCCATTCGTTTCTTTTATGGTGTTTTTTTCAGACGCTGTGTCTTCGTTTTCGAAGGTGATTTTCGAATTTTTGTACTGATGTCTTTTTTCCGAAATCTTCATATTATAAAATATCAGAAACAGGGATATCGGTACAAAGGTAAATAATACTTTTACTTTACCTGCATGAATATTTTTATATGCTACCATATCCGGAAAGTAGGATAGCGGAAGAGTTATCATCATAACAATAAGCAGGATGATAACAGATGCCGCCCATAACAGCGTTTTGAAATGATAGAGATTGTATACTCCCAAAGGAAGAAGAGCAAAGAATAAGATGTTTTCGGGAGCCGTTTTCCAGAATATAAAAAGCAATATAAAGAGCAGGATAATTTTTACAATGAGATAATAATCAAGAAGAGATTTCAGAATATTGTATTCCAACCGGTAGTTAACAGTGGCTACTATACCTAAAAATAAGACAACCGGAAAAAAGAAAGCTGCAATATTTTTATTTCCTTCAAAATAAAAAAGAAGCGTATGGATAAACAAAATAATCATCAACATTAAATTGTAATGAAAAAAGAACATTTTAATTAGATGTTCTTCGGAATTACTTTCCGGTTTTATGATCTGAGAAAAATTAGTTTTCATGAGTTAATTGTGTTTGTGAAAATATTCGTTTTTTACTCTTTACAAAGTCTGAAAATTTCAGTACTAAGATAATAATTTATAAGATACCATGTTTATCATAAGTTAATTTCTAAATTAGCTTATTTAAGATATTGTTTATCATAGTTTTATGTGTTTTTTAAGCCAAATCTTAAAACCTTAAAATTTTCAAAAATCAGTTTATTTGAGAATCTATATTTGTAATGTCAGAACGCAATTAGAGTATCCAAAATTGTGATAGGAATTGTAACAAGTTGGGATACGGAATTCTTTTTTTGAAAAAAGCAATTGCTGATAACATAAATATGAGGTAAAAAATTATGAATTATGTCTTTCAACGTAAAAAATATCCACATAGGAAAACTTATCCATAAGAAGGTAAATGAAAAAGGAATCGATTCCTATCGAATAGAGAAATTTTTAAAATGCAGTGAGGAAGAAATTTTTTCCATGTATGAAAAACCAAGTATTGATACTGAAATTCTCTTAAGATGGAGTAAGCTTCTTAAATACGATTTTTTCAGAATCTATGTGCAACACATTATACTTTTTTCTCCTTCTGAGAAAAGCAGCAGCGAGATTCAGGAAAACCAGAAACTGCCTTCTTACAGAAAGAATGTCTATACAAAAGAAATCATAGATTTTGTTCTGGAACTTTTAAATAAAGAACAGAAAACAAGAGCTGAGATTATAGAAGAATATAAAATTCCTAAGACAACACTTTACAAATGGATAGCAAAATACAACAGTCGGAATTCAGAATAAATGCTCCGGATTACCGTAAGATTTATACCGATATGATTGAAATGAAATACCTTCATAAAAAAGGAAAATGTGAAGCGGTACTTAATAAACCAAGGCTCACGGTGATGGATATTTTTGAAATCGAAAAAATAATTTTTGATGCTAATGATCTTCAGAATGATAAAGAGAACGGAAAATTCCGGGCATATGATAGTGAATCTATTTTGCAGATTCTGAACTATCAGAAAATGAATAAAATGAGTAATACCGAGATTTCAAATCATTTTAAAATAAGCAGAAATTCTTTAGCAAAGTGGAAAAAAATGTTTCCGGAAATCTGAATTTACAGTTAAAATTTTCGATCGTATTCTTACAGATTTATTCTCAATTAATTTCAAAAAACAATATTTAATAATAAACAAAATGAAAAAATTATTTACAGCTTTTTTTATAGCTTCCCTGTTTACCTCAGCTTTATATGGTCAAGTTGGTATCAACACGGCTTCTCCGGAATCAAGTCTTGATATCCGTGCAAAAAACCATTCGGGATCTTCTCCGGGAGCTGTTACATCGGGAGACGGAATTTTAGTACCCAGAGTTATCTCGCTCTCGGTAAACGGATCTGTAAACGGTCAATTGGTTTATCTTACTGCTGATGCAGGTGGTTTTTTAAAGGGATTTCACTATTGGAACGGAACTGCATGGACAGCTCTGGATGCTACTAACGATGCATGGACAAATGATGCTGCAGGAACGATGATAAAACTTGGTGCCAAATCTGACGGTTCTGCAAGAAGCAGCAATACAGATTTTGTTGCAACTGATGAAGGGAGAGTAGGGATAGGAACAAATGACCCGAAAGTTACAGTACAGATTGAAGGACAGGCTGCTTCTTCCGGGGTTCCTGACGGATTTACGCCTCCGAGATTAACGAGAGCACAGCTTTCTGCGAAAGATGCGTCTTACGGAAACAATCAGAACGGGACTCTTGTTTTTGTAACAACTCTGGACGGATCTGCCATAAACAAAGTGTCTAACGTTACTTCTGTGGGGCTTTATTTTTATGATGCTCCTACCAGCAAATGGTATAATATCCGAAATTCATCTTCCGGAGTGGTGGAAGGTTTTAAAATTATTACAGGAACATATTCTCCTACAACTCCTTACGTTATACAACCAGACGATTATATTTTGATTTTAAGATACAGCACAGCTTCTACAGGCGGAAATGCTTCTGCGAATGTAAGTACTGTAAGTCCCTATATTAACAGTACAGCAAATCTGCAGCTTCCCGATCCTACAACGTGTCCCGGAAGAGTTTTACACTTTATTAATGACAGCGACAAAGTAGGAGTGACAACAGCAGAAAATGTTTATACCAATTATGCCATGCATTCTGCATTATCGGATGCCAACAGTTTCAATTCAAGAAGTTCTTTAATGAATTATGAAATAGGAACCGGACAAAATTATTCTCAGTGGAAGATAATAAGCGACGGTATACGCTGGATTTGTCTGCAGGTTGTTGTTGTATAACACAGATGTTTATTATAATGAAAGAGGCTGTTGTAATGACAGCCATCTTTTTATATTAGCAGTTATCACAAACTGTATTTTATATTTAATACTGAGTGGGAGATTTTAAACGAAACAGCAATAATTCATTGTCTGATAATATTTTGTATCCGAAACCAATTTCCTTCCAAATGGCAATTAATTTTTCTTTCGCTTTACTGTCGTCTGAAACTACGATGCATTTTGAGTAAAATTAATTACATCTAATTTTATTTAAAACTAATGATTCAGGTTTCTGTTACATCTTTATCGTGTGCCATTTCATTACTAAACTTCCATCTCCTTTTTTGTCTGAGATTTCGAGAAACTGAAATTTATTTTTAGAAATTTTTTTATATAGTTTATGAAAATCCTCAAAGGCTTTAAATTTACCGTTGTTATAGTAAAAAGTAAATACCCCGACAGATTTCCACTGGCTGTTTTTCAAAGTCCAGATTCGGATTGACTTAAAATTACTGGCGCATGATGAATAATATTCTGCAATTTCGTTTCCGCCATCTTCGTCTATATCTCCAATGCTGAAAATACTCTCTGTATGACAACAGTTTGATTCAGTTTTTATCCTTGGAATTTTATTATTGGTAAAATAATAAGATTGTCCTTCTTCGCACAAGTTCAGACTGGGCAAAATGAAAACGGAGTCATTTTTTTTATCGCCATCCAGATCGCCCAGATTTTTAAAATTTTTGGTGAAACTGACATCTCCTTCAACAGGAGATTCATAAAAAGAGTTTTTCAAAATTATATTCGGCAGACATTTTTTTTGAATATCTTTAGAATTATATTGAGAAATATCCAATTTGAATTTTCTTTTAAGAATTGAGTCGTTAATGTATTGAATATCGTTTGATAATATAGAGTCGCCTGATTTATTGATTTTAAAATTCTCAATTTTATCTTCAAAAGAAAGTGTTTTTTGAAAATTCTCTTTAGCTGTTATTTTTCCGTTGTTTTCTTTTTTATTTGTACAGGCAAACCATCCCAAAAGTATAATTAAAAAGATTATATTTCTCATTGTAAGACTGTGACTTGTTTTTTTAGTTGAATGGTAAAAATCAAAAATATTCTACAAAATCATTTTATTAATCTCAGAATTAATTCTCTCCGCAATCCACGCTTGATCATCGGAAGACAGATCATTTAAAAGACCGTCATTGTTTTCATTGAAATCGGTGATCACATCTTCCAGAAATTCCTTTTTAATTTCGGAAACTCTGGATTGATTGTTTAAATCTAAAGTTCCGATTTTAGAAACGGCACTTTTCAGCCTGTTTTGGGTAACGTAGTTTCTCAGTTCGTCTACAATAAAGGAGAGTTCCTCTGTTTTGGAAGAAACGTTTGGAATGAAAGACCATTTTTCAGCTTCATGAAATTTTTCCTCTTCATCGAATTCGGGGTTCTTCAATTTGATGATAGGTCTTTGAAAATCATTGTTATCCAATTGATTAAAAGGCTTTATCACGACGCCTTCAATTAAATTATCGTTCAGTTCGGGAAGATTAAATTCTTTGGGAACAGCAGAATTGATCCTGATGTTGAAGTTTGTTGCTTCATTGAATTTTCCGATCAGTAAAGGTTTTGCATGAAATATTTCAAATTCATTGAAGTATGCAACCGAACTTTCGTAATCCAGATAATATTTAGAATCTGAACCACAGGTTTCGATAGCAATATCAAAAGCGCAGAATTCAATATCGGGATTGTAGTAAACTCCGGTCTGGATCGCATGTACATCTTTTACGGGTTCTACTTCAGGATGAGGATATTTTCCTCCGAAAAGCTCTCCGTAGATGATGTATTTTTCGGCGGCAATGTCGCTGCTCAGTTTTTCAAAAAGACGGAGAATATTATTTTCCAGTTTACTGACCACGAGCTGAAAGCCGAAAAAATCGTCACTCCAGTTGAGGTATTCTTTTCTTTTGGCAAATTTAAGACTGCCGTTTTCATAAACAAAGCTGAAATTAGCGCCGTGTACTTTTTCTGTAACCACCCATTTCAGTTTTTCCATCTTGGAAAAATCGCTTTCGCTAAGACCTAATTTTTTTAAGTTGTTGGGCATTTTTTCGTACCCCGAAAATTCACTCATTGTTTTTTTATTGATAGCTTGCTATTTGTTGCTTTAACCAAGATACACATTCTTCTGCTTTATCTCTTGGCAGAAAATCTTTATAGTGATTCAACTTTTCCAGAAGTTCTTCGTAATCTTCAGGATCATATCCTTCTTTTGGGTCATCTTCCATTCTTGTCCGCTCTTCATAGCGGAGTTGAAATTCATAAACTTCTTCTGCATAATAATCGGCAATAATTTCCGGTGAAGAGGCATAATTAGAAAGAAGATAGTCTTCAAAATAATCAAATTTTCCTTTATCCTGATAATTTAATACACCTTCTTTAATTTCGTATTGATCAACATTATCAATATAATACACACAAAATAAAGCATCCTCTAAATAAAAAGATAAATTGGTCATAAAATCTAGATAAATATGACCACCGAGACCAGATTTACTCTGACCCTGTATCTGTATATATATTCCAGGTGTTTTAAAATCGATTATTTTATCTTCATGATATATCGCACATCTTTCTACTATTCCGTCACTAGAAATTACCGCAAAAGTATTGTTAAAAATTCCCCATTCACCTATATATGTAAATTCATTGGAATATTTTTCTAAAAATTCTTCCTCTTTTTCTTTTTTTACCTGTAAAATAGCACCGCCCGTAATTACTTTTGGCTTTAGCTGTTCAACATTATATAAATTTCCCATTTTTAAAGAAATTTTATTTTTAATTTGTGTCTAATTGTTTATTTATATGTTTTTTGATTATCCGCTATTAATCATATTGCTTTTTAACGCAAAGAACTCTCAAAGATTCTTTATATACTAACTGTTTTTAAGTTCGCAAGGGCGTTTCACTCAGCAAAGAACTCAAAGATTTTTCCAATTATGACAAATTATGGACAATTATAAAATGTTTCTATTGAACTTAAAAACTTCAATTTCACAAATAATTTTATAAAGGTACAGCATCAATTCCTTTTAATTTAAGATCTTCATACACTTTGGAATCATTACTGAAAAGTGTCATTTTCTTTAAGTTAGGAAAATGTTTAATATCATCATAAATTTCAATATTAAAAGAGTCATCTTCGCCATCCCAGTAAGGTGTAATGTTTATATAAATATCATTTCCGCCGTCTTGGTAAATTTCTGTTATCTCGGTTGCCAATTTCCTGTCGATTTCTAAGTTTTTAAAATATTCAATCGCTTCAGGAATAGGTTCGTAACCTTCTTTTTCGACATCTATTTCTCTTTCTTCGTAAGAATCTGCAAACTCAAAAATATCAAATTTCGGTTGTATGAGTTCTTTGATATACATTAATTCTTCAATAATGGCAAGCTTAAAATTCAAATCTGTAAATTCAATTTTTTCTCCAGATATTTTATCTGCCTTATATTTATCGGAGTTTATTATTGTTCTTTTCTTTTTAACTTTTTGCCATATTGAAACTTCTTCAATGGTTTTGAATTCATCCTCTGAAAGCCATGATGAAAATTTCACGTTATCCATTTCCATGTCTTTAAAACTTTGGTCGACTTCTGTAATGGCGAAAAAATAGATATAATTTTGATTGTTGATTTTCAAATCTCCATTAAACTTATTTTTGGGTAAGAAATCTTTATCAATATCTGCAGTTTTGACAACCAAAGTCAATGTGTCGTCTTCATTTTTAGGTGCAAAAACTTTGATTCCCAGTTCATGCCAAATATAAATGAAATTAGTATCTGTTTCTTTCCAGAATTCATAATGATCTCCAAATTGATTTTTGAGGTCTGAAAAATTTAAAGGAAAATGAAGATATTGATCATTAATTTCAATTCCGTCTTCTTTAACATGTATAATAAATGATTGTTGGTTGCTTTCGTTCTTCATATAAGGTGTTGAGTGACTAATTTTCTACAAGGTAATTATCAAATGCTATTTTTGCATCATTACCATCCCAAATAATTTTGAATCCTGCCGGAAGTGCCATAAACTTCACAATTTCAGGTCTTGACATCATGAACTGTCCAAGTGCCATTTCTTCAAATTCGTTTGCTTCTTCATCAAAATCATCCGTTATCACCATCCATCCTGAATCCGGATATTCCCTTTTCCAGCGAAATAAATGGATGGGCAATCCTGTTTTGGTTAAAGGATCTGCTAAAACGATCTGATTAATATCCGGGAAATCCGGTTCTGCTTTTAGCTGGTCACATACTAAAAGCTGTTGGTTAAGTACAAAAAGAGTACGAATCAGTCCCGGCTCGAATCCAAGTTTTTCAGGAATAAGTTCAAAAATCTCAAAAAAGCCTGAAGAAACTTCCTGAAACATAATGTTCCAGGTGAAACAGGTGACTTTATCTCCACTTTTAATATCGGGTTTTTCATCCTGAATGAATTCTACAAGATATTGTAAGATATGTCCCAAATTTTCTAAGGAAAGATCCTGTTTTACGATCTTGATCTCTTTATGTAAGTATGGTTTTAGTCCTTTGGAATAATGATATTCTCTGTCGGAATAAAATTCTACATCTCTTATTTTAAATGCTTTTTTTCTGCTGAAAAGTCCCATAGATATTGATGGTTATTATGTTTTTGTTCAATTTAATTACTCGTAAATTCTGCCCATTTCTAATAAGTCGCCCAAAGTTCGCCAACTTACTTCAAACTCTTCATTATTACTTTCGTCATCGCCATGATCTAAGTAACATCTCATACCACATTCCAAAATAGAATCCGGATCAAAATTGTACCATCGGTTGCCTGTTTCAGAATCGATTCCAAAATAACGCCATTCATCTTCCAACTGTTTTCCTTTCATTTTGTGCAGCTCTGCAATCTGAAACTTTATGACGGCAATTGTATAATCATATTCGCCACTGGTTGAAGTACTTGTCTTTGGATTGATGAATGTTTTTTCGTCAGGTGCTTTTATAATCTTTAACCATTCAGTACCAAATTTTTTCGGCTCCGAAGTAAATGCATTCATTAGAAGTTTCGATAATAAATCGGCTGTCAAAGGTTGTTTTCTTATCTGTTCCACAAGCTCCAGTAAAGCTAGAAGATATGTTTCTAAATCTCTTTTTTCTATATTGTTGTTGCGATTGATGCAATTGTAAAATTCATTATACGTCATATTTAATAAAATGTATTTTTAATAAAAGCAGGCTAATCCATAAAAATATCTAAATAATCCTGTAGAATAGCATCATTGCCTGTTATCTCAATTGTGAGTTCTTTAATTTTTTGTATCAGTTCAGATTCGTTTGTATTTTTATCGATATCTACCAGTCGCAATGCAATTTGCGATTCGTCATCTTTCAGATTGATTTTTATTGATCTTCCGTCAAGAATAGTTATTCTTGTGGGTACAGAAGGTTTTCTGTAACACTCTTTTATAAGATTTACGATTTCAAAAAGCTTTTCAGTTTCCTCAATTTTTCCACTCCAAACTCTGCCATCTTCTTGGAAATATTGCGATTTGGATAAAATAACTAAAAGGATATAAAAATCTTCGTTTTTCTTGATTTCAATATCAAATTGTCCTGCGAGAGTATGTATTTCAATCTTGATCATTTGTTTTTATAAGCTTCAATTTTTTCTGATAATCTTTTGGCTAAATAATCATTACCATCTTTTAAATGCTCGTAAATAATTTTTGCTTCTTCAAGGTATTTTTCTTTTTTGGCTTCTTTCCAAAAATAGGGTGGAGCATATAAATTACAGATTCTGTCTGCCATTTTAACCGCCCAGATTTCTTTGGGCTGTTGCTTTATTCGGTGTAAGCTATCCTTCATTTGGTGTTCCTTTTCAAGCTCTGTATTTTTTGTGAGGGCAAGAACACCTTCTTTCACGTCTTTACCATATTCTTTTTCGAGATCTTCGATTGGGTAATCTGTATCTTCTATGGTATCGTGCAAAAACGCACATTTGATGGCTAGATCAAAATTAAAATCAGGAGTATTTTTAGAAGCATTGATGATTTCAAATACCACGCTTCCGATGTGGTTGATGTACTCTATTTTTTGGTTTTTGTTTTGTCCGCCGTACGTTTGTCCGTTGTGCAGAATGCTTACTTTCTGCCATATGTCCTGTAAATCGTCTATTGTAAAATTGTTGTTCATTTTTTGTGATTGTTTGTATGTAGATGTTATTTAGATAGAGCTGATTTTTCCAATTAAATTTTACTCTATCACCAGTTTCACATAAGTAATTCCGTCTTCTCCGATATATTCGGAATTATAAACTCTCTTTCCGATAATTGATTGAATAGCGTTCTGAACATCTGCTAATTCTCCTGCTAATTCAAGACTGATATTTTTTGAGCTGTAAAAAGCATCTTCATCAATAAAATCAGAAACGTGCAGGTAGAATTTATCCAAAACATCTTCAAGTGGATATTGAGAATCTTCCTCTTCTTCCAGATCAAAATTTAGTGCAAAAACATAGATGTCCTCTTCTGTATTTTTATAGATTTTATCTTCAGCTATTTCATATTTAGAATTACTGTGTTTATCCAGATCAATTAGTTGTATGTTTTTCATTTTAATAAGGTTTTCTTTAAACAACTCTCTCAATAATTTTTCCGAAGAACTTTTCTCTGGCTTCATCGAGATTCATATTTGCATTTTTAATGCTCCACGCAGTTTCAAACAAATCGAATACATGAGACATTGCGAGAGATCGGGCAGGATCTCCGGGAAAACAGAAAAAATGAGCTTCTTCAGAAACACTCCTGCCTTTCCCATTTTCCTCTAAAGTTACCCAGACAGAAGATTTTGCATCTGCTCCGGAACCTCCAAATTCTTTTTCCAGGTTCCAGTGTATATTGTCGGTTGCTCCAACCAAAATCATGTGATGATCTACCTCAATCCAGTTGATGATAAGATGGGTAAGCTTTTCTTCCATTTTGTATAGTATTTTAGTCTGGTTACTGAGTTTTCCAGTTAAATTTTGTCATTTTATTCGTGAAATTCTCGTCGACAATTTCAATGTTCAGTTCACCGTTTTCTTTTGTGAGAATAATCATGCAGCCTTTTTCCAACATTCCGTTTTCATTGAATTCCAGCTCTCTTACTTTTATAGATTGTGTAATGCCGTTGAAATCTGTTTCTTCTATAAAAGGTTCTCCTGTATGTCCATAAAAGTGATATTGAAAAATCACGTTATCCAAAACCTCTCTGATTTCCGTCATACCTTAACCGCTTTGACTGTCATCTTTATCGTGAGTAATCAGGACATTAAAAGTATTTTTAGTTTTTAACAATTTTCTGATTTCCTTTCTTTCGTAATCCTGAATAAATCGTTTTTCTGTTCTGCCTTTCCGGTCTCCGATTCTGCCGATTCCTACAAAATGTAAAACCTCATCTTCCGTTTCCAATGTTTGTTCTAAACCCGATTTGCAGACGAAAACTCTTTCATAGATATCGATAGGAAAAATACTTTCATCCGGATTTTCTTTTTCCAGACGGTCTAAAAAATCGTGGTCTTCATGATTTCCGCGGACGCAGATCATATTAATATTCAACTCATTCAAAAATGATTGAATCTCGGGGTTTTCTTTCGTGAAATCATCATGAAAACCGAGCTCGTCTCTGTTGTATTGTGCGTGTTTTATCGTTGCTTTATCAAGGTTTTCGATGTTTGGATAGGCTCCCAAGTCTCCGCACTGTAAGATGAAATCAATTTTGCTGCCTGTTTCTTTTTGGTAAAGATCAACGAGTTTGAAGGGTAACAGAATTTTACCGTGAATGTCTGAGAAAATGGCAATTTTCATATTTGAGTTTGGTTATTTTATTTTCGGGTATCAGCTTTTAGCCTTTTAGAAATAATCTGAAAAACAAATATATCGAAAACAATTAAAGGAAAAACGTTAAGTATACAGAAATAAAAATCCCGGATCTGAAGTCCGGGATTCTGTATTGTTTACTCTGGAACTTTCACAGAACTAAGAGCTGATGAAAATACTCTTTGTAGAACTTTTATAATTATTTTGCTACCGTTGCTTTTGCAGCTTCATACATTACTCTTATATCTTCATCGGTATACTTTGTAAATTTATCGGGTGATATATCATAAGTAATACCATCAGAGATCATAATGGCATTATCTCCGGCTTTTACTCCATAAGTAAATGATAGACCGCCTACTGTACTTCTGTTCAGGAAGCCGTTTTTATCTTCTGCTTCAAATTTTACAAAGCCAGGATTCATTTCTTTATCGCTTGCTAATGTTTTAATATCTGCTACTTTCTCTTCAATACTGCTGTATTTTTCATCTTCATTAAATGGGTTTGAAAAATCTTGTTTAGAAAAAGTCATTTTGAAAAATTTCCCTCCATAAACAGCAATATCTTTTCCATCCTGAAGTATTCTGGCTCCTTTTGGAGCTTTTGTAATTACATTATATCCTTTGCTGCTTAAGTCAAGATCTACAAGATCTGATGTTTTGAAATGACTTTCATTGATGCTTTTTTTAGAAGTTTGTGCCTGAAACAGCGTAAACGAAAATCCGAAAATCAGTAAAAGTAAATTAAATTTTTTCATTGTATAAGTTTTGTAGAATTTCAACAACAATTTGTTAAAAATTTTATTGTTTAAATTTTAAAGAGGTTCATGGAAATGATAAATCCTACAACTCCTGCAACCAGCCAGACTATTTTGTGACTTTTCGGAGCTTCATTTATCCATGCTTTTGGATCTTTAGTCTTATTCCTGCTTTCGGCTGTTGTAATGTCCCCACCGGGGAAAAATAACATGGCAATTCCAATTAAAACAAAAACCGGTGCTGCTATTACAAACTTAAAAACAGATCCTGTGGTTTGCATCATTTCGTATCCCATGTAAGTAACATAACCTCCGCCCAGAATAGCAAGAATTCCAAATAATCTTCCTAATTTCATACTCTATTTTTTTAATAATATTTGTTTTATTGTCTGTAATGAGGCTTTACTACAATGCTTGTAATTTTCCCATTTTCCCAGGTTGTATACACTTTTGCTATGTTTTTAATAATGTATTTGTTATTTTAAAATATATAATTGTTTATTTAGTTTTAGAAAAAGCAACTTTAAAGAGTTTTCCAGCATAAAC
>NZ_JACLCT010000107.1:0-601 GCF_014218915.1 Chryseobacterium sp. C2(2020) | reverse complement strand
TTTCTCTCTCGTTTCATAGGTTAAAATTAAGGTTTTATGCTTAACTTTAACTGGACGCTAAATTAGTACATCCACCTTATATCTAATAATACTTTGTTACAAGTAACTCAACATAATAAAATTGATGTTATTTCTTTAAAACTTAAAAATATTGAGCTTGAAGATTTCTTTATTTGGAATGTAGGAGAAAGTGATAATACAAATCCATTCAATGTGTTTGAAACCATTATACTAAGGGCTTTTTATGATTATGAAAGAATTATAATAAGTAATAATAGAATAAATAAAATATTAATTACATATATTTTAGACAAAATAATTAAAATTAAGGATACTTATGAAATTTATGATGGATGCGAATTAGAATATATTAAAGGCTATAATGCCTATAAATTTGCAAACGATTATGATGCATTTTTAGAAATGCTAAATGATGATAATAGCCATATTACGTTTAAATTAAAGCAAGCATTAAATTTTTTATTTTTTAATAATTTAAATGAATTGAATCAGAATATAATATATGGATGTACTAATTTAGCGTCCAGTTAAAGTTAAGCATAAAACCTTAATTTTAACCTATGAAACGAGAGAGAAAAAT
>NZ_JACLCT010000106.1:0-640 GCF_014218915.1 Chryseobacterium sp. C2(2020) | reverse complement strand
TTATTTTTGAAAAAAGGCTCAGATTATAAAATCCAAGCCTAACTTTTCTACTTACACACTTTACGGGATAGTGTCAAGTTTTTGTTGCGATTACAGGCACGGATTACAAATCCGCGCTATCAGGATATACTAATTTTTCTTAAACTTTCACTTAATAATTCATAATCATTATCCGTGAAATTTCTCATAAAAAAATTATAGTATGTTTCTCCATTTTTTGATTCTATCTCAATCCTTGCTTCGTATTTATTAATTCTCTTTAAATCTTTAATATAAAAATGGCCTATAGAAAGGTTTTCTTTACTATTAATAATAAAAGGACCATAATAATGTTTTATAGGAAAAAAATTTCGATAGTAGAGATAAATGGTTTCGTCTCCAATAAAAAACTTAATGTATGAAATATTTGTACCTCTATCGATAAACCCAGAATAGGAAATAGAAGGAGTCCTAATGTCATTCGTTTGAGGTAAGTCTTTTATATTATTTATTCCTTTAGGTTTTGGAAATTTTTGCCAATAATGAATAATTGTAAAATTAAATAAAATAAAAAATACGATTGCTAGACACTATCCCGTAAAGTGTGTAAGTAGAAAAGTTAGGCTTGGATTTTATAATCTGAGCCTTTTTTCAAAAATAA
>NZ_JACLCT010000105.1:0-706 GCF_014218915.1 Chryseobacterium sp. C2(2020) | reverse complement strand
TCCAATACATTTTCTACCACCAAATAATTATGTTTAGAGTTTGTAGTCACTTTAAATTTTTTGCTTAATTTACTTCTCAAACCAAGTTCTTTCATATATTTTGCAACGGTTACTCTGGAAATTTTATAGCCTAAAGAATTCAATTCAAAAGTAATCCTTGGACTTCCGTAACGTTGTTTTGATGAAAAATAAATTGAAGTGATTTGCTGTTTTATTTTTTCTTTCAAAAGCAATCTTTTGCTACAGGGTCTGTTTTTCCATTTGTAATAGCCACTAGAACTTAGTATTAAAACTTGGCACATCTTTTCAATCGGGAAAATAGATTCATTATTTTTTATGAATTTATATTTCATCGACCGCTCTTGGAGAAGATGCCGATTGCTTTTTTTAATATATCTCGTTCCAGCTCTGCATCTTTCAGCTTTTTTTCAAGCTCGTGAATCTTTTCCTGTTCAGGGGTTAATTTTAAATTTCCGTTCCCCGGAAAGCTGCCTTCCCCGAACTCTTCGTACTCTTTGCGCCATTTGTAAAGCAACGTGACTGCGATTCCCAGTTCTCTTGCGAGTTCTGAAATATTAGTTCGTTCTTTGCTTAGCTGAACGGCCTTGGTTTTAAAAGCAGGGTCGTAGATTTTTCTCTCTCGTTTCATAGGTTAAAATTAAGGTTTTATGCTTAACTTTAACTGGACGCTAAATTAGTACATCCA
>NZ_JACLCT010000104.1:0-719 GCF_014218915.1 Chryseobacterium sp. C2(2020) | reverse complement strand
TTTCTCTCTCGTTTCATAGGTTAAAATTAAGGTTTTATGCTTAACTTTAACTGGACGCTAAATTAGTACATCCAATTGTCAATTCTTGCTTTAAAATAAAGAATATGTTTAGTATTAAGTAGTACTACACCACCTTTTGCATCAATGTAAAGGAAATTTTTCATAAATTAATTTTGTCCATAAATATAGGTAAAAAAGGTATAATTTTTGTATTTTTGTAGGAATATTTATCGAACAAGAAAGCGTTAAGCTATTTTAATCTGGGTTCTGAAATCTGACAGTTTCTACACTTTGCCCCTAAAGATTAAGGTAACTGATGCTCACTCCATATGGTGTGGGTTATATGTTGCTATTTATCATTGGGGCAGGTTTTGTCAGAACCTCAGAACAGGATTAGTAGTCTACAAAACCCACACTTTCTATTTTAAACATCAAAATATTTCTACTTTGGGTTTTGAGTGGATTAGCAAATTCACCAATGAAAAAAATTATCTTTTCACTATTTATGTTGATGGGAACTTTTTGTTTCTCTCAGACAGTAACTAAGAAGTATAATTCATATTCTAATAGATATGATTATTTCGATTCTTCATCAAACCTTATAGGTTATGAAAAATACAATAGTTACTCTGGAAGATGGGAGTGGATATGCAAATAAAAATTCCAGTATAAGTTAAGCTACATTTTGATAAATTTTGTTTTGATTGTTAAACTCTTCA
>NZ_JACLCT010000103.1:0-793 GCF_014218915.1 Chryseobacterium sp. C2(2020) | reverse complement strand
AAAAAGCTCATACGGATCACACCTTAACTTTCTCCTTATACTTTTAGCCTGTGCCCACTTCTTTTCAATAGGATTTAAATCGGGGCTGTAGGGAGGCAGAAACAGAATAGAATGTCCACTTTTTTCTATGGCAGCAATACTATCGGATCTTTTATGGAAGGTTGCATTGTCCATTACCAGGACTGAATTTGCAGGAATCGAGTGAAGAAGCTCCTGAGTTACCCAGGCATGAAAAACATCGGCATTGATGTTTCCTTCAAACAATCCTACATTGAGGATATTAAAATCCAGAATAGCTCCAATGGCGTTCACTCTTCCTTTATTATGCCAGTCTTTAACCCCGTAAGATCTTGTTCCTTTTAAGCTGTAGCTGTAATCTCTTGGTGCATCGGTAGCAAAACCACTCTCATCAATATAGATAATGTTTCTTTATTCCAACTGTTGATAATGAAACAAATGATTTTGAAATTCAGCTCTTTTAACAGGATCAGACTTGGGATGAGTCAGTGTTTTTTTTAACACTTATATTTAAACGTCTACGGGCATAGAGAATACAATTGGGACTGACTCCAAAGAAAGCAGCTCTTTCATACTGGTAGGCATCAGGAAAATCTTCTACATGTTTCTTTAAAGCTTCCATATCGATCTTCGTAGCGGGTTTATTTCTTTTCCCAACAGGAATAAGGTTTTGTTTCCAGCGGAAAAAGGTTCGGGTACTTATTCCAAAACGTTTACAAACAGCCTGATCAGTAAGTTTTTCCTGTTCTTTTATTTTAAATACTTGTTTGCGAAA
>NZ_JACLCT010000102.1:0-928 GCF_014218915.1 Chryseobacterium sp. C2(2020) | reverse complement strand
TTACTGATTTTTAATTAGTTTTACAAAGTAACTAAATATAGCGCTGAGAAAGCTACCGAAGGTTTAGTTCAACAAGGTATTGCCAAAAGCGAGACGGAAGTAATTCTATTGAACTTTTTTGCTATATTTGAACTATGGTATTTCTATTGAGCTTGGGTGCTAAAAATCCCCGCCTTCGGCAATACCCGAAACGTTACCTGCCATTTTAAACACAACACTAAAAGAAAAACACAATGCTTGAAATTAACAAAAAAGAAGACATCATTATTCCATTTGACAACATTGGAGACAATAATTGGGAACTCAAAACAAAGCTCATCATCGACTCTCTTGCCGAAAATTGGAACAAGAAAGCGAAAGAACCAATCTCAACAGACGACATCAAAAAACTTGAAGAACGATTAGGAACTTCTCTGCCTGAAAATCTAAAAACTTTTCACAACACATTCGGGCTTTCGGACATTGGAGAACAATTACAAGATTTTGAAGATATTGGTTGGATAAAAGACATTTGGGCTGACAATCCTTATGGATCAGATTTTACCGAAGACGATAAAGTATTTTTACCATACCTAATTTCGTTTAGCGACTACTTAGGAAATGGAAATATGTTTTGCTTTCATAGCCAGACAAAAGAAATCTATTATTACGACCACGACGACACACCATATATAACCAAAATGTTCAACACAGTTGACGAGTATTTAAAAGGCTGTTTAATATTTGCTCAATCTGACTTGTTTGGAGAAGCTGAACAAGAAGATGTTGAAGAATGGGCAGAAGAAATTGTATCTGAAATTGTAGGAAAAGAAACTGTTGAAAAATGGCGATATTGACAAAAAAACGGCAGGTAATAGCTAAGTTTTCGTTGCGTGCGCAGCACGAACAATGAAAACCCTGTTGAACGGAACCTTCGGCAGCTTTTGGT
>NZ_JACLCT010000101.1:0-936 GCF_014218915.1 Chryseobacterium sp. C2(2020) | reverse complement strand
TCCTTGCCATCTATGCATTTATCCAGTTCGGGAAATTTACCGATGGTTTTTCCGGATAAAAACAATAGGCGCATATAGCAGAGATCATATGGGTTAAAGCATTATCGGGATTTCGGTGTCTGGAATGCTCCAGATCAAAGACGGAAGTAAAAATATCGTTCACACTCTCTATTAAAGGACGTTTGAGAAGCATATAACGCTCATTGAGCAGCATCAGCTTTGCTTTGGCTTTACTTTTTGACTTGGTAATAATTTTCAGTCCCTGCTGAAAGAAATCTTCCCATAAAGCAGTATTGTAACCTTTATCCCCAAAACAAAGACCTTTTACTTTCCCTAAAATGCGTTTCAGAAGGCTGTGGTTATTATCCGCTACATTTCCGGGGGTGAGATCAAAATCCAGGATTTCCCCTTTTTCATTAATAACCAGATGGACTTTAAAACCATAGAACCATCCGGTAGAGGACTTGCCCCGTGCCGCCCTGCCTTTGAATACTTTATGCTGATGGATGCGGCGGTTATGACAGACAACGATCTTTTTTGAATCAATGAAACTTATTCCCGTTTGCAGACTAAGGGAACACAGGACTTTGGCAAAAATAAACAGAGGAAGGGAAACACAGGACAGGACTTCGGTAAAACGGTTATAGCTTAAAAGCTTTGGAAAATAAGAGCTTAACTCATTGGCGACAAACTGACAGTAGAAATATTCAAAACATTTGTATCCTGAGTAATGGTAATAAATCAGAAGGGTCATTATTTCACTCTCGCTCATTTTACAGCAAGGCTTCTTGTAACCACCATAAATTGTTTTGTCTTCGAGGACTTTTGAAAACACTTCGCTTTCAATTTCTTTACACAGGTCATCAGCTTTGATGAAGATTTCTATCAATAGATTTTCGTCAAAAAGCATATCTTTGTTTTTCATGAGGTGTTTTA
>NZ_JACLCT010000100.1:0-940 GCF_014218915.1 Chryseobacterium sp. C2(2020) | reverse complement strand
CAAGAATTACTAAAGTTTTTGCTTCCACCATACTTAGTGGATTATTTTGATATTGTGAAATTTGAAGAAAAAGAAGGTTTGCTTCACCTGTATTTTGAAGAAAAAAATACTATCCCCCAAGAGTTCTTATCCCTTCAGCTTCAATCGAAAGGATTTTATCAGCCCATTACAGTGGACGATTTTCCGCTTCGGGGAAAAGCCGTAAAACTCCATATCCAACGCAGAAGATGGACGGATATTAAGTCCGGGAACATTGTTCACCGCGACTGGAAACTCATCGCTAAAGGCACTCGCATGACACAGGATTTTGCAGAGTTCTTAAAAAAAATCTGCCGATAATAAAGCCCTTCCCTTAGAAACCATTGGTGAAATGTATGGCGTTAAGGGCAAAAAATTCCGGAGCAGTACAAAAAATCACTCAGCGGGTTTAAAGACTGGAAGCAGAAATCTCATGCAGAAGATTGGATTATTTATCCCGAAAACTGTTCTCACCGTCTATCCTTAGATGAAGTGGCTCTCTCTGACGGAGAACTCTACACCGTGCTTACCTCCAAGACTGCACGAGGCAGGAAAGGAAGTCTTGTTGCCATGATCAAAGGAACAAAAAGTGAGGAAGTAACCGACAGGCTTTTGAAAATCAGCAGAAAAATAAGACAGAAAGTAAAAGAAATTACTCTGGATATGGAGGGTTCTATGAAGTTTATCGCGAAACAATGTTTTCCTAATGCCATGCAGGTGGTCGATAGATTTCATGTCCAGAAACTCGCTGCAGAAGCTGTTCAGGAGCTCAGAATTCAGTATCGGTGGGAAGCCATTGATTTTGAAAATGAAATTATAAAACAATCCAGAGACAAGAAAGTAAAACCCGACATTCATATTTTTGAAAACGGAGATACCCGAAAACAACTTCTGGCAAGAAGCCGGTATTTACTTTACAAAA